>DAICZL010000810.1 GCA_027311165.1 bacterium | reverse complement strand
GGGTATTGCGCTGGCCTTGCCTAGCAATACCCCAGGCGAAATCAGTGGGAACACCCGCCCGGACGGATGCGGGTCCAGCGACCTCGGGTCCCTGGCGGGTCCGGGCAGAGCCCGGTCTTTCCTACCGGATAGCCCCGAGATGAGTGCCCGCCGGCCGCTACAGCGACCATCCCAGCCGTGCCGCCAGTTCGCCCACGATGCCGCGCCGGAACGCCAGCACGCAGGCGATGAAGATCAGGCCCTGGGTCACCGTGACCCAGGCGCCGAACTGCGCCAGGTAGTTCTCCATCGCGGTCACCACCAGCGCGCCGGCGACGGGGCCGAAGATCGTGCCCAGGCCGCCCACCAGCGTCATCAGCACCACCTCGCCCGACATCGACCAGTGCACGTCGGTCAGCGTCGCGATGCCGAACACCAGGGATTTCGTCCCCCCCGCGATGCCGGCGAGGAAGGTCGAGAGCACGAAGGCGATCAATTTGTAGTCATCGGTGCGGTAGCCGAGCGAGGTGGCGCGGGGCTCGTTCTCGCGGATCGCCTTCAGCACCTGGCCGAAGGGCGAGTGGACGACGCGGTGGATCAGCAGGAACCCGGCCAGGAAGATGAACGCCACCAGGCCGTACATCGCCAGATCGTTCTCCAGCGGCAGCGCGCCGAACAGCTTCGCGCGCGGCACCTGCTGGATGCCGTCCTCGCCGCCGGTGAACGGGGCCTGCAGGCAGAAGAAATACACCATCTGCGCCAGCGCCAGGGTGATCATGGCGAAATAGATCCCCTGCCGGCGGATCGCGATCCAGCCCAGCACCAGGCCCAGCGCCGCCCCGGTCAGCCCGCCCAGCAGGATCGACAGTTCCGCCGACAGGCCCCAGGTCTTGGCGGTCCAGGCGGTGACATAGGCGCCCATGCCGAAGAACGCCGCATGGCCGAAGGACAGCAGCCCGGCATAGCCCAGCAGCAGGTTGAACGCCGCGGCGAACAGGCCGAAGCACAGCACCTTCATCAGGAACACGGGGTACAGCACGGCCGGCGATGCGGCGATCAGTGCCAGCATCACCAGGAAGGCGACCGACTGGCTGCGAAATGACCCCATCATCTCAGGCCGCCTTCCCGAACAGACCGCCGGGTCTCGCCAGCAGCACGATCACCATCACCAGGAAGATCACGGTGGACGAGGCCTGGGGATAGAATACCTTGGTCAGCCCCTCGATCACGCCGAGGCCGAAGCCGGTGAGGATCGAGCCCAGGATCGATCCCATGCCGCCGATCACCACCACCGCGAACACCACGTTGATGAAACTGGTGCCCATGTTCGGGTTCACCGAATAGATCGGCGCCGCCAGCACGCCGGCGAAGGCCGCCAGTGCCACGCCCCCACCATAGGTGAGCGTGATCAGCCTGGGCACGTTCACCCCGAAGGCCTGCACCATGGCCGGGTTCTCGGTTGCCGCCCGCAGCAGGGCGCCAAGACGCGTCTTCTCGATCACGAGCCAGGTACCGAGGCACATCACGATCGCGACCAGCACCACCCAGGCGCGGTAGTTGGGCAGGAACATGAACCCGAGATTGGTGCCCCCGCCGAGCACCGCAGGGATTTGGTAGGGCATGCCGGAACTGCCATAGGCGTTGCGGAACAGCCCCTCGATCACCAGCGCGACCCCGAAGGTGAGCAGCAGGCCGTAGAGATGATCGAGCTTGTAGAGCGGGCGGATCAGCGTGCGTTCCAGCACCATGCCAAACGCGCCGACGATCAGCGGCGCCAGGATCAGCGCCGGGAAATAGCCGATGCCCAGATAGTTCAACAGCATCCAGGCGACGAAGGCGCCCATCATGAACAGCGCCCCATGGGCGAAGTTGATGATGTTCAGCATGCCGAAGATCACCGCGAGCCCGAGCGAGAGCATGGCGTAGAAGGCGCCATTGATCAGGCCGAGCAGCAACTGTCCGAACAGCAGCGGGGCCGGGTAGCCGAGGATCATCATCATGCCGGAACGGGTCTTTCGCGCTGGCGGCCCAGGGGAATCAAGTCCAGGAGGATCAGGCCTTTATGAACGGGCAATGGCCGTCGGCCAGCGGCCGGAACGCCTGATCGCCCGGGGTGCTGGCCAGCAGCTTGTACAGATCCCATTCGGCGGTGCTCTCCGCCGGCTTCTTCACCTCGAACAGGAAGGCCGGCACCAGCGCGCGGCCATCCTCGCGGACGCGGCCGGTGCCGAAGCAATCGTCGTCGAACGGCATCGCCTTCATGCGGTTCACCGTGGCGATGCCATCCTGCTTCGCCTGCGCGATCCCCATATCGGTTGCGACCTTCAGATAGTGCAGCGTGGCGGCGTAGCAGCCGGCATGCACCATGCTGGGCCAGTTGGCCGGCGTCTTGGGCACCACGCGTTTGGTGAAGGCGCGGGTGCGGTCGTTGAGGTCCCAGTAGAAGCTTTCGGTCAGTACCAGGCCCTGTGCGATCTCGAGCCCCAGCGCATGGACGTTGTTGACGAACAGCAGCAGGGCGGCGATGCGCATCGATTTCTCGACGCCGAATTCATGGGCCTGCTTGATCGCGTTGACGGTATCGCCGCTGGCATTTGCCAGCCCCAGAACTTTTGCCCCCGAAGACTGCGCCTGCACCAGGAAGGCCGAGAAATCGGTCGTATCCGGGAACGGGTAGGGGGAATCCCCCAGTACCTTGCCCCCTGCCGCCAGCACCAGGGCGGAGGTGTCGTGGCGCAGCTGCTGGCCGAAGGCATAGTCGGCGGTGATGAAATACCAGGTGTCGCCACCGGTTTTGACCATCGCCCCGCCGGTCGATTTCGCCAGCATCCAGGTGTCGTAGGACCAGTGGATCATGTTGGGCGAGCACTGCGCCCCGGTCAGCGCCGAGGTCGCCGCGCCGGAATTGAGGAAGATCTTGTTCTTCTCGCGCGCCACCTGCTGCACCGCCAGCGCGACCGAGGAGGTGGGCACGTCGATCACCACATCGACCCCGTCGCGGTCGTACCACTGCCGGGCGATATTGGCCCCGACATCGGGCTTGTTCTGATGATCGCCCACCAGGACCTCGACCGTGAAGCCCTTGGCCGAGACGCCGAAATCCTCGATCGCCTGGCGCACGCAGGCGACCGAGGTCGGCCCGCCGGTATCGCGATAGGGGCCCGACATGTCGGTGAGCACGCCGAGCTTCAGCACCGGCGCGGCCGCACGGGCAGGCCCGGCGAGCGGCGCCGCTGCGGCGGCGACGAGCAGCGTTCGGCGGGACAGATCCATCGCGTCTCTCCAGGTCAGGCGGGGATGAGTTTGCAGTGTTCCTCGGCGAGCGGCGGGGCGGCCTGCTCGCCCGGCAGGGTCGCGATCAGCCGGTACAGATCCCATGGTCCGGTACTTTCCGGCGGCGATTTCACCCGGAACAGATAGGCCGGCACCAGGGCGCGGCCATCGGCGCGGATCAGTCCCTGGCCGAAGGCGTCGTCGTCATAGGGCAGCCGCTTCATCTCGGCCACCACGCCGGCACCATCTTCCCGCGCCTGCGCCACACCCAGCGCCGCGACCGCCTTCAGGTAGTGCAGCGCGCCGGCATAGCAGCCGGCCTGGGCCATGTTGGGATAGATCGTGCCGCCGCTGCCGGCCAGCAGCCGGCTGGTGAAGGCGCGGGTGCGCTGGTTGAGGTTCCAGTAGAAGCTTTCGGTCAGCAGCAGATCCCGCCCCGCCTCCAGTCCCAGGCTGTGCACCACCCCGAGCGAGGCGAGCAGCCCGGCCAGCATCTGCCCCGGGCCGCCCAGGCCGAACTCACGCGCCTGCTTGATGCTGTTCACCGTGTCGTTGCCGGCGTTGCAGAAGGCGATCACCTTGGCCCCGCTGGCCCGGGCCTGCACCAGATAGGACGAGAAATCGGTGGTTTCCGGGAACGGATACACCGCGGCCCCCAGCACCGTGCCCCCGGAGGCGGTCAGGAAGCGCGTCGCATCGCGCTGCAACTGGTGGCCGAACACGTAGTCGGGCGTGATGAAGAACCAGCTCTGCCCGCCCTCGCGCACCACCGCCGTGGCGGTGGATTTCGCCAGCATGTAGGTGTCGAAAGTCCATTTCACGGTGTTGGCGTTGCAGGCCGACCCGGTCAGGTCGGGCGTGCCGGCGCCGGAATTGACATAGACCTTGTTCTTCTCCGCCGCCACCGCCGCGACCGCGAGCGCGACCGAGGAGGTCGGCACGTCGATCACCATGTCCACACCGCCGCGGTCGAACCATTCGCGCACGATGGCCACGCCGATATCGGCCTTGTTCTGGTGATCTCCGGCGATCACCTCGATCGCGATGCCGGGCAGCATCCGGGTGAATTCGGCCGCCGCCTGGCGCACGCAGGCGACCGAAGTCGGACCGGTGACATCGCGATAGGGGCCGGACAGGTCGGTCAGCACGCCGATCCGCACCGGATCAACCGGAGCCTCCGTCGCCGCGCGCGCTCCTGTCGCACCGAGGAGAGGCACGGTCGCAAGCAGCGCACGGCGAGTGATGCCCATGGCCTGTTTCCTCGTGTGGCGGTGCGGAGCGCTGCCGGTTCAACTTTTGACGAAGGCGCAATGTCCGTCGGCGAGCGGGCGGAAGGCCTGCTCGCCCGGTGTGGTCGCCAGCAGCTTGTAGAGATCCCACGGGCTCTTGCTTTCGGCCGGCGTCTTCACCTGGAACAGATGGGCCGGGACCAGCACCCTGCCGTCCTCGCGGATCCTGCCGCTGCCGAAGCAATCATCCTCGAACGGCATCGCCTTCATGCGATCGACGGTGGCGATACCGTCCTTCTTCGCTTCGGCCACCCCCATGTCGTGCACCGCCTTCAGGTAGTGCAGCGTGGCGGCATAGGTGCCGGCATGGTTCATGTTGGGATAGTTGTCGGGCGTCGCGGGCAGAACGCGGCGGGTGAAGGCGCGGGTGCGGTCATTGAGGTCCCAGTAGAAGCTTTCGGTCAGCACCAGGCCCTGCGCAATCGCCGGCCCCACGGCATGCACATCGTTGAGGAAGATCAGCAGGGCCGCGATCTTCATCTGTGCCGTCAGGCCGAATTCCTGCGCCTGCTTGATGCAATTCTGGGTATCCGACCCGGCATTGGCCAGCCCCAGCACCTTCGCCCCGGTCGCCTGCGCCTTGACCAGCAGGGAGGAGAAATCGGTGGTCTCCGGGAACGGATAGGCCGAGGCGCCGAGCACCTTGCCGCCTGCCTGTTCGACGAAAACACTCGCATCCTTCTGCAGCTGCTGGCCGAAGGCGTAGTCGGCGGTGAGGAAATACCAGCTGTCGCCGCCGCTGCGGACCAGCGCGCCGCCGGTGGAGTGGGCAAGCATATAGGTATCGAAGGTCCAGTGCAGCATGTTGGGCGAGCACTGCTCGCCGGTGAGCTTCGTGGTGCCGGCCGAGGTATTGACATAGACCTTGTTCCGGTCGCGCACGACCGACTGCACCGCCAGCGCGACGCCGGAATTCGGCACATCGACGATGAAGTCGACGCCATCGCGGTCGATCCATTGCCGGGCGATGCCGGCGCCGACATCGGGCTTGTTCTGGTGGTCGGCGAACATCACATCGACCTCGATGCCCTTGCCGGTGGCGCCGAAATCCGCGATCGCCTGGCGACAGCACGCCACCGAGGTCATGCCGGTATCGTCGCGATAGGGGCCGGACTGGTCGTTCAGCACGCCGATCCGGATCCGCGCTGCCTCAGCGCGCGCCGGGCCGCGCGGCAGGACGGCCGCGGCGGCACCGGTGGCAAGCAACGTTCGGCGGGCGATCGGCATGGACGCCTCCCCTGATGCGGTGACGCGGTCGGAACATCGCGTTCCGGATGCGCCAGGGCCGCGTGTTATTGTCAGGCCAGTCAAACGATCGATCCGGAACCGATGAGTCCGGATCGGTCGCTCCCTCAGCTGTGGACCAGCGGGCAGCCGCCCTGATCGAGCGGGCGGAATGCCTGATCGGCCGGTGTGGTCGCCAGTTTCTTGTAGTAGTCCCACGGCTTGGTGCTCTCCGCGGGTGCCTTCACCTCCCACAGATAGGAGGGCGAGATCTTGCAGCCATCCTCGCGGATCGTGCCCGTGCCGAAGCAATCATCCTCGGTCGGCATCGCCTTCAGCCGGGCGACGGTGGCGGCGCCGTCCTTTTTCGCCTCGGCGATGCCCATCTCGGCGGCAACCCGCAGATAATGCAGCACACCGGAATAGGTGCCGGCCTGCACCATGCTGGGCCGCACGCCGGGCGCCTTGGGCGCGATCCGTTCGGAGAAGGCGCGGGTGCCCTGGTTGAGATCCCAGTAGAAGCTGTTGGTCACCACCAGGCCCTGGGCGATCTCGAGGCCGATGGAATGCACATCGGTGATGAACACCAGCAGCCCGGCCAGCTTCATCCCGCGCTGGGTGATGCCGAACTCGGCGGCCTGCTTGATCGAATTGATGGTATCGGCGCCCGCATTGGCGAGGCCCAGCACCTTCGCCCCCGATGCCTGCGCCTGCAGCAGCAGCGAGGAGAAATCAGTGGTGCCGGGGAACGGATAGGCGACGCTGCCCAGCACCTTGCCGCCCGCGGCGGTGACGAACTCGGTGGTCTCGCGCTGCAGCGTGTGGCCGAACGTGTAGTCGGCGGTGATGAAGAACCAGCTGTCTCCGCCGGCCTTCACCATCGCCCCGCCAGTCGATTTGGCCAGCATGTAGGTGTCGTAGCACCAGTGGATGGTGTTGGCGTTGCACTGCTTGCCGGTCAGCTCGCTGGTGGCGGCGCCGGTGTTGATGCAGACCTTGTTCTTCTCCTTCGCGACCGCAGCCACCGCCAGCCCCACCGCCGAGTTCGGCGTGTCGATCACCAGATCGACGCCGTCGCGGTCGAACCATTGCCGCCCCAGCCCGGCCCCGACATCCCGCTTGTTCTGGGT
>DAICZL010000809.1 GCA_027311165.1 bacterium | reverse complement strand
CTTCCCTCCCTGGTGTCGGTATCGGCAGGTCGCGGGCAGGCTAGCCCGCCGCCGCGATCGATGTCACGCGCTAGCCCGGTCCCGCAGCAATTCCAAATGGCCCCCGGCCTGGCTTGTCGGGTAGTCTTTCCTCGCCCACCCCCGGCCTGGGCGGTCCGGGGCGAGTCCAATATGCAACAGGTCGCGGGTTTCTTCCGACCCTCCGGCACCTGGTGACGATTTCGGCTGGCGGCGCGGCGCGATTTGCGATTCGCAGGCTTTGTGACCGCCCTGGAGTTCCTGTTTGGAGAGTTGAGAGCTGTCTGCGCCGATCTTCCGGACCGGCGCAAAGGGCCGCGTGACGAGGGCCAATACACCATGGCCGACATCGGCCTGTCGGCCTTCTCGGTGTTTTTCATGGGAAGTCCCTCGTTCCTGGGCCATCAGCGCGCGTTGGAGGAGGGGCACGGCCGGTCGAACTGCCAGACCTTGTTCGGTATGACCGCCATCCCGACCGATCCTTATATTCGGCTGATGCTGGACGGGGCCCCAACGGCGGCGTTCGATCCGCTGTTCTTCAAGACGATCGCGACAGAGGGCGTGCTTGAGCCGTTCCAGCGCCTGAACGGCCGGGTGTTGATCGCGCTGGATGGCACCGAGCATTTTTGCTCGCGCAAGATCCATTGCCCGCGTTGTTCGACACGGAAGCGTTCGGATGGCGGCACGGAGTATTTCCATGCCTTTCTTGGCGCCAGCATCGTGGCCCCGGGCCACCAACAGGTTCTGCCGCTGCCACCGGAATTCATCGCGCCCCAGGACGGGGCGGAGAAGCAGGACTGCGAACGCAATGCCGCGAAGCGCTGGCTCATGCGGCACGGACCCACGGTGGCCCACCGCCGGCCGATTTTTCTCGGCGACGATCTGTTCGCCTGTCAGCCCATTGCCGCCGCGGTCCAGCAGGCAGGCGGAAATTTCCTCTTCACATGCAAGCCGACCTCGCATCCGACCATCGCCGAATACCTCGACGGCGCCGAACTCGAAGAACACCGCACCGCCGCCGTCGCCCGCGGCAAGCGCACGACAACGATCTACCGCTGGCTTTCCGCCGTGCCGATGCGCGACACCAAGGACGCGCTGAGCGTCAACTGGTTCTCCGTCGAAATCCAGAACAACAAGGGCAAGCGAAGCTATTATAACAGCTTCGTCACCGATCTGCCGGTCGCAGCCGCCAACGTCGCGGAACTGGCCGCCTGTGGCCGCGCCCGGTGGAAGATCGAGAACGAGACCTTCAACGTGCTCAAGACCAACGGGTACAATCTCGAACACAATTTCGGGCACGGCAAGGAAACTCTCGCTTCCCTCCTGGTGGTCCTCAATCTGCTCGCCTTCGCCTTCCATACCGCCGCCCGGCTGGCCGTGCCGGCCTGGCGCGAGGCCATCGTCACGCGGGGCGCGCGGTACCGGTTCTTCGAGCACCTGCGGACGGTTACCGCCTATGTGGTGTTCGAGACCTGGGACCATTTGCTCAGGTCCATCGCCGCCGCGGCCATACGGCCGCCCTGAGCCGGGCCTCCTTCAGCCCCGCCCGAAACCAACCAGAGATGGAGAGACCCTTCGAAAAAATCCCGGACACATCGCATTTGGAATTGCTGGCGCGTCACCGTCCAACTTGATCCGATGATACCAACGCTGCTATGGTTGGGCGGTGCCGCAGTGCGGAATTAAGTGATCTGGATGACCATGGGCGTTAACCGTCTCCTAACTCAATAGATGTCAAGGCGGCGCTAGGGAAGTCAGTGGTCTGATTTGGTATGACGATGCCTAGGCTGCGTTCCAACCGGTCATGGTGGCAATTGCTGAGGCGGGTCGCAAAATCCTGCCGTGCCGCGTCTGACGTCTACTCTGCATCGCGGGAGGATCGGCTCCGGAGACAGCCCGTGGACAATCTTTTCCGACGAAATACCTCAGGACTTGGTGCGGCCGGGCGCCGTGTAGGCGAAGAGCGTGTCAGCGCTGGTATTGGTGGTGATGGCAGGCGTGGGCGTCGCCGCCAGGACGCCAGTCACGTCGCCGTTAACCGACTGGATGACCCCGTTGAGCGTCGCGATCTGG
>DAICZL010000805.1 GCA_027311165.1 bacterium | reverse complement strand
GTACCCCTCGGGCCTGTCCGGCGAGTAGGCCCGACAGGATCGCCCGCCCGCCCGGCGCCAGCCCCGCGCCCAGGCTGCGCGCCATGCTGCACAACGGCCGGGCGAGGATATTGGCCAGCACCAGATCATAGGGCGCGGCTTCCTGCACGATGCGGTGGCGCCAGCCATCGGCGCGGCGGCAGACCACCAGCCGCCCCAGTCGGTTCAGCGCCGCGTTTTCCGCGGCCACCCGCACCGACCAGGGCTCGATGTCGGTCGCCAGCACCGGCCGGCGCAGCAGCCGGGCCGCCGCCATCGCCAGGATGCCCGACCCGGTGCCGAGATCGAGCACATGGCGCGGCCGGTGATGGGCGATCCGCTCCAGCGCCAGCAGGCAGCCTCGGGTCGAGCCGTGCTCGCCGGAGCCGAAGGCGAGGCCGGCATCCAGCCGCAGGACGATCCGGCCTGGTGCCGCCGTGCCGGGCAGATGGGTGCCGCGCAGCACCAGGCGCCGGCCGATGCGCTGTTCGGGAAAGGCCTGGCGGGTGCGGGCGAGCCAGCCCTCGGCGGCGATCGGGCGGCGCTGCAGGTCAGCGGAAACCCCGCTCGCCAGCCCGGCCAGGGCCAGCAGCCCGGCCAGGCGCGCTTCCTCGGCGCCGGCATCCTTGACCCCTTCGATCCGCCAGCGTCCGGTGGCCTCGTCGAGGAAGAAGCCGACCGTGCCGCAGACCTCGCCCAGCGCCCGCTCATAGGCCTCCAGCGCCGCCTCCGGCACGTCCACCCAGACGGTTTCCAGGGCCAGCGCGTGGCGGCGTTTCATGCCGGCTCCACGAACCGGTCGAGCACGCGCTTGGCGCCGGCCTGTTCGAAGCTGATGTCCAGCCGGTCGTCCTCGGCGGCGGTGACGGTGCCGTAGCCGAATTTCTGGTGGAATACGCGCGTGCCCACTTCGATGCGGCGGGCGCGGGCCGGGCGGGCCTGCTGCTCCCAGGCCTCGATCAGGCCGGGGCGCGATGCGGTCAGCGGAAATGCGCCGGCGAATACCGGCGCGGTCAGCCTGGCTTCGCGGGCCAGCGCCGCGGACCCGCTGCGCGTCAGCTGGTCTTCCGGCAATTCCTCGATGAAGCGGCTCGGCTGGCCGGTCTGCCAGTTGGCGTAGATGCGCCGGTTGGCGGCATGGCTCACGATCGCCCGCTGGCGCGCCCGGGTCAGCCCGACATAGGCCAGCCGCCGCTCCTCCTCCAGCGCCTTCGCCCCGCTCTCGTCCAGGGCGCGCTGGTTGGGGAACACGCCTTCCTCCCAGCCCGGCAGGAACACCGTGTCGAATTCCAGCCCCTTGGCGCCGTGCAGCGTCATCAGGCTGACCCGGTCGGCGGTCGCGCTCTCCTCGTTTTCCATCACCAGGGCGACGTGATCGAGAAACCCCGCCAGCGTCTCGAAATCGGCCAGCGCGCGGACGAATTCCTTCAGATTGTCGAGCCGGCCGGGCGCCTCGGGCGAGCTGTCCTGCTGCCACATCGCGCTGTAGCCGGACTCGTCGAGCAACAGGGCGAGGGTCGCGACATGGCCTTCGGTGGCCAGCATCTGCCGCCAGCGCCCGAACCCCGCGAGCAATTCCGCCAGCGCCTCCCTGGCCTTGCCTTTCAGCGCGCCGCCCCTGGGCCCGCCCGGCGCGACCAGTTCGGCGGCGGCCTGGGTCAGCGGCACCGCGTGGGCGCGCGCATGCTCGTGCAGGGCCCGCAGCGCCTGCTCGCCCACGCCGCGGCGCGGCACGTTGACGATGCGTTCGAAGGCCAGGTCGTCGGCGGGCTGGACCAGCACCCGGGCATAGGCGATGGCGTCGCGGATTTCGGCGCGTTCATAGAAGCGCAGGCCCCCCACCACCCGATAGGGGATGGCGAGCGTGATCAGCCGCTCCTCGAAGGCGCGGGTCTGGAAGCCCGCGCGCACCAGCACCGCCATCTCGGCGAGCCGGTTGCCGTCCCGGCGCAGCGCCTCGATGCGCTCGCCCACCATGCGGGCTTCCTCGTCGCTGTCCCATAGCGAGACCACGCTGACCGGTTCGCCCCCGGCCTCGGCGCGGCCGGGGCGCAGCGTCTTGCCGAGGCGGCCCTCGTTATGGGCGATCAGCGCCGAGGCGGCGGCGAGGATCGGCGCGGTCGAGCGGTAGTTGGATTCCAGCCGCACGATGCGCGCGCCGGGGAAGTCCTTCTCGAAGCGCAGGATGTTCTCCACCTCCGCCCCGCGCCACGAATAGATGCTCTGATCGTCATCGCCGACGCAGCAGATGTTGCGGTGGGACTGGGCGAGCAGCCGCAGCCAGAGATACTGCACCAGATTGGTGTCCTGGTATTCGTCGACCAGGATATAGCGGAACAGGCGGTGATACTGCGCCAGCACGTCCGGATCGGTGCGCAGGATTTCGGTCATGTGCAGCATGAGGTCGCCGAAATCGGCGGTGTTGAGCGCACGCAGCCGGGCCTGATAGGCGGCATACAGGGCGCGGGACTGGCCGGCGGCGAAATCGCTGTCCTCGGCGTCCGACACCCGCTCCGGGCTCAGGCCGCGGTCCTTCCAGCGCTGGATCAGGCCCATCAGCGCCGGCGGCGGCCAGCGCTTGGGGTCGATGCCCGCCGCTTCCATCACCTGCTTGAGCAGCCGCAGCTGATCATCGGTATCGAGGATGGTGAAATTGGGGGCGAGCCCGACCCGTTCGGCGTGGCGGCGCAGCATGCGCGCGCACAGGGCGTGGAAGGTGCCCAGCCACAGCCCCTCGGCCGGGCGGCCGAGGATGGCGGCCACCCGCTCGCGCATCTCGCGCGCCGCGCGGTTGGTGAAGGTGACGGCGAGCACCTGGTGGGGCAGGGCGCGGCCCTGCAGCAGGATATGGGCGAAGCGGGTGGTCAGCACGCGGGTCTTGCCGGTGCCGGCGCCGGCCAGCACCAGCACGGGGCCATCTATGGCCTCCACCGCTGCGCGCTGTTCGGGGTTGAGGCGGCTGAGATAGTCGGGGGCGGGCGACATCGCGCGAGTATAGAACATCAAGGGAAC
>DAICZL010000804.1 GCA_027311165.1 bacterium | reverse complement strand
CCCCAGACCCCTTTTCCTGGGGAGTATCCCCCAAGAGATGCCGGGTCCAGGGACAGCTGGTCCCTGGCGGGTTTCCAAAGGGCAGAGCCCTTTGGCCTTACGCTTTCCCGACCCTGATCGCTAAGCCCCGGCGGTAAAGGCGTTGAACGCGATCAACGTATAGGTATCCCGCACCCCCGGCAGGGTCTGGACCTGTTCGGTCACGAACTGGCCGGTATCCTGATCGGGTTCCAGGTAGAATTTCCCGAGCAGGTCGTACTGGCCTGAGATGGAGTGCAGTTCCGACAGCGCCTCGATCGAATCGGCAGCGCGCTGGGCCACGCGATAGGCCTGCCCCGGCTCGCACTTGATCATGATGAAGATCGCCCGCATCCAGCGTCCCTCCGGCGCAGCGGAGGATGCCACGCCCCCGGCGGGACGCCAAGCTGGACGGACCATCCGCCGCCCGCGTGACGCGCCGGGCCAGAGCAGCCTATCCTGCGCCCATTGTCGCGCAGCGGAGGGGACGCAGATGGAGCTTTCGCCGGCACGCAAGGCCCGCATCATCGCGCGGCCGGGCGGACGCATCCTGGCCGACGCGCTGGTGGCGCTGGGCATCGACCATGTCTTTGCGGTGCCGGGCGAGAGCTATCTGGACGTGCTGGACGGTCTGTATGACGTGCGCCAGAAGTTGCAGCTGATCACCTGCCGGTTCGAGGCGGGGGCGGTGCACATGGCCGAGGCGTTCGGCAAGCTCGCCGGCCGGCCGGCCGCGGCGATGGTGACCCGCGGCCCCGGCGCCTGCCACGCCGCGATCGGCGTACATGTCGCGATGCAGGACAGCACCCCGCTGCTGCTGTTCGTCGGCCAGATCCCGTTCGCCGAGACCGATCGCGACAGTTTCCAGGAAGTGGACTACCGGCGGATGTTCGCCCCGCTCGCCAAATGGGTGACGCAGATCGACGATGCGCGGCGGATCCCCGAATTGCTCGCCCATGCGGTCGATGTCGCCACCAGCGGCCGGCCCGGCCCGGTGGTGATCGCGCTGTCGGAGGAGATGCAGCGCGACAGCGCCGAGGTCGCCGATCCGGCGCCTTCGATGATCGCCGCCCCGCAGCCCGATCCGGCGGCGCTGGAACGGCTGCTGGCGCTGCTCGCGCGCGCGCACAAGCCGCTGGCCATCCTGGGCGGGTCGTGCTGGTCAGCGGATGGCCGGGCGGCGATCCACCGCTTCCTGGCCGCCAATGACCTGCCGGTGGCGGTGGGGTTTCGCCGGCAGGCCTGCTTCGATGGCACCAGCGCGCAGTTCGTCGGCGATCTCGGGGTGGGGTCCGATCCGGCGCTGGTCGCCAAGGCGCGCGAGGCCGATCTGGTGCTGGCGATCGGCACCAGGCTGGGCGAGGCGGTCACCCAGGGCTACACGCTGTTCGACCTGGCCGGGGCGGTGCCGATCGTGCATGTGCACCCCGATGCCGCCGAGATCGGGCGGGTGTTCCGCCCCGCGCTGGGGATCGTTTCCAGCCTCGATGCCTTCGCGCTGGCGGCGGCGCGGCTCGCTCCGGTGCACCCGGCCTGGAGCGGCTGGACGCGCGAACTGCGGGCGCTGCGCGAGGCCGGCCGCGCGATGGTCGCGTATCCCGGGCCGCTCAATCTGGCGGCGGTGATGCACGAGCTGGAAGCCCTGCTGCCGGCAGATGCGATCCTGACCACGGATGCCGGCAATTTCGCCACCTGGCCGGCACGATTCCTGAATTTCTCCGAGCATCAGCGCTTCATCGGCCCGACCAATGGCGCGATGGGATATGGCGTGCCGGCGGCGATCGGCGCCAAGATCGCCTATCCCGAGCGGATGGTGGTGTGCTGCGTCGGCGATGGCGGCTTCCTGATGCCCGGTCAGGAAATCGCGCCCGCCTTTCACCATGGCGTGGCGCCGATCGTGCTGCTGTTCAACAACCAGATGTACGGCACCATCCGGATGTATCAGGAACGCACCTATCCTGGCCGCGTTTCGGGGACCGCGCTGACCAATCCGGATTTCGCGAAATTCATCGAGGCCTTCGGCGGCCATGGCGAGGTGGTGACCACAACCGACGAATTCGCCCCCGCCTTCCGCCGCGCGGTGGCGAGCGGCCGCCCGGCGGTGATCGAGTTGCGCACGAACCCCGAGCAGATCACCACCCGCGCGACCCTCACCGATCTGCGTGCCGCCGCCGGCAGGCCGGCCCGAAAGCCGGCGATGGCGAAGCGGGCGGCGGCGTCCAAGCATCCCAAGCCCTCGGGCCGGACCGGGGGCAAACCGCCCCGCTGACGGCGAGCGGGCCACACACCGGGCTTGCGCGCCGCGTCGGCCCCGGCGCCGTACTGTTCGCCCCCGCGGTCTATCGCTTCCCGCTGCCGGTGGTCGCGGCCAACGTATCGTCCGCCCAGCCGGCCAGCCGCTCCGCCTGATCGCGCACCGCGCCGACGCGTTTACCCAACGTATCGAGATCGGCCTGGTAGCCGACCAGGTTGTCACGCAGCGAGGTGGTGCTGGTGCGCAGAGCGCCCACCGCCTTCTGCCAGTCCAGCACCGCCCGATGCTGGCCGCTGAGCGCGGCGTCCAGTGCGGCGAGCGCCCGGCGCAACCGCATCTCAGGATCCTCGGCCGAAACCGGACGACGGGGGAAAGCGATGATCCGTGCCCCGGACCCAGCAGCTGCGCCATCGGCCGGGCCGGCCGTCACCTGGCGCCCCGCGGAAACCTCCAGCCGGACCATTGCGCCCGGACCGCTCGAGGCGTCACCGGTTGCGGCATCATCGGGCTTGCGGATCATCATGGCACTCCTCGGCTGAGAGAGTGCTTAACAAACCATGAAACGTCACCGCAATCGAGAAATTCCTTAAAAAGTGATAACCGCCCCCAGCAACCGCATCACCAGTACCGTGGTCAGGGTGGCGATCACCACCAGCGACAGGGCCCAGCGCAGCGTCAGATAGAAGCGGGGCAATGTCTCGGTCCGCGCGCGGTGGGATTCCACCAGCACCGCGAACAGGAAACCGCCGATCAGAATCGCCAGCCCGACGCTTTGGGGCAGCAACAGGCCGCTGAGCAGAGCGGTCCAGCCGATCAGCGCCGGCAGCACGCCGAGGCTCAGCCGGAAGCGGGGGATGGCCTGGCCTTCATCGGCGTCATTCAACGCCATGCCCCATTGCACACCGCCCAGGAAGCCCAGGATCACCGCGCCATAGCCGAGCAGCGCGGTCAGCATCATCCCCGCCCGCTCGGCATCGGCATTCACCGCGCCCAGGCCGCAGATGATGAAGGGAAGCAGCCCGGCAATGCCGAGCAGCACGGCGGCGGCAGGGAGGGAACGGTTCATCGCATCCTCGGACAATTCGGCGCCGTCAGGCGGGAAGACGGCCTGCGCGGACCCGCCCGCAGACACCCTGCAACCCGATCATAGCATCCACCGGCCGGGATGGCGCGGTCCTCCTTTGCGCCCGCCCGCCCCCTGACTGCCCAATCCTGCCGTGCAGGCTGTATGGTGCACGTTCCTTCCCTCGAACGCGGACAGGTTGATGGAACTCGCCTTCGAACTGCTGATCGTGCTGTTGCTGGTCGCAGTGAACGGGGTGTTCGCGATGAGCGAGCTGGCCCTGGTCTCGGCCCGCCGAGCCCGGCTCGCAGTGCTGGAGCGACGGGGGGTGGCCGGGGCCGCGAGCGCCCGCGCCCTGGCCGAGGATCCGCAGCGTTTCCTGCCCACGGTGCAGATCGGCATCACCCTGGTGGCGATCGTCGAAGGCGCCTTCGGCGGCGCCCGGCTGGCCGATGACGTCGCCGCCTGGATCGGCCTTATCCCGCCGCTGCGCCCCTTCGCCCATTCGCTGGCGCTGGCTCTGGTGGTGATCAGCTTCACCTACCTGACCCTGGTGGTCGGCGAACTGGTGCCGAAACAATTGGCGCTGCGCCGGCCGGAGGCGGTGGCGACGCTGGTCGCGGGGCCGGTCGCCTGGCTCGCGCGGATGACTGCGCCGGTGGTCTGGGTGCTCGGCCGGTCCTCGGAGCTGATCCTGAGGATGCTCGGCGCGCATGGCACAGGGCGCAGCGCAGTGACCGAGGAGGAGCTCAAGGCGCTGCTGGCGGAAGGCACGCTGGCCGGCGTGCTGGAGACCGAGGAGCGCGACATGATCGAGCGGGTGCTGCGCCTGGCCGACAAGCCGGTGCGCGCGATCATGACCCCACGCACCGAGATCGCCTGGATCGACCGCACCGACCCGGCCCGCGAAATCGCCGCGACGCTGAAATCGGCGCCGCATTCCCGCTTCGTGGTCTGCGACGGGTCGGTGGACAACGTGGTCGGCGTGGTGCAGGCCAAGGACATTCTGGACCGCATCCTGGGGGGCGGCGAATTGTCGATCGCCGCGTCACTGCGCCAGCCGATCGTCGTGCCCGATACCGTCACCGCGCTCGATGCGCTGGAACGGCTGAAATCCGACCCGCTGGGCATGGCGCTGGTGATGGACGAATACGGCAGCTTCGAAGGCGTGGTCACGGCGGCCGACGTGCTGCAGGCGATCGTGGGGGAGCCGGCGGGACCGGCGGTGACCGAGGAACAGACCGGGGGCACGCAGGGCGCACTTGTGATGGACGGCATGCTGCCGGTGGACGAGCTCAAAAGCCGCCTGGCCTTGCCCGACCTGCCCGCCGAAGGCAGCTATCATACGCTGGCCGGGCTGCTGCTGGCGCTGATGCGTCGGGTGCCCCGGGTCGGCGATCGCATCGTGTTCGGAGGATGGCGGTTCGAGGTGCTGGCCATGGATGGCCGGCGGGTCGAACAGGTGCGGGCCAGCCGGGAGCCGGTGGCGGAGGGGTGAGGCAGGGGCCCCTGCCGCCGGGGGCGCTGGCGAGGGGGATCCTCCCCGGCCTGGCCCTCAATGCCCGGCGGCGGCCACTGTCCTGACCGGCTTGCCGCGTTCCTGCCAGCGCTGCATCAGCACGAAGAACGACGGCACGAACACCACCGCGAGACAAGTGCTGGCGATCATGCCGCTGAACACGCTCAGCCCGAGCGAGATCCGGGCATTGGCGCCCGCGCCGGTCGCGGTCACCAGCGGCACCACGCCCAGGATGAATGCCAGCGAGGTCATCAGGATCGGACGGAACCGGGTGCGTGCCGCCTCGGCCGCCGCTTCGACGATCGGCTTGCCGTCGATCAGCCGCAATTCGCGCGCGACCTCCACGATCAGGATGCCGTTCTTGGCCGACAGCGCGATCAGCAGCATCAGCCCGATCTGGGTGTAGAGATTATTGGCGAGGCCGAGCGCGGTCAGGGTGATGACCGGCCCGAGCAGCGCCAACGGCACCGCGGCGATTACCGCCAGCGGCAGGATCCAGCTTTCGTACTGGCCGGCGAGGCACAGATACACCAGCAGGATCGCCAGGCCGAACACGTAGTAAAGCTGATTGCCGACGATCTTCTCCTGATACGACATGCCGGTCCATTCGAAGCCGAAGCCCGGCGGCATAGTGTCGTTGCCGATCTGGTCCATCAGCCCGAGCGCCTGGCCGGAGCTGAACCCCGGCGCTGGCGCGCCGACCACGGTGGACGACAGATACAGGTTGTACAGGCTGATCAGCGAGGGTCCGATCTGCGGGGCGATCTGCGCCAGCGCGCCGATCGGCACCATGTTGCCGTCCGCCGAACGGACCTGCAGCCGCAGGATATCCTCCGGACGCACCCGGTAGGATGCGTCGGCCTGCACATAGACCTGCAGCGCCAGGCCGAATTTGTTGAACTGGTTGACGTAGCTCGATCCCAGGTAGGAGCTCAGCGCGGCGAACAGGTCACCGACCGAGACGCGCAGGGTCTCGGCCTTGGACCGGTCGACCAGCAGCCGCAATTGCGGGGCGGCGGGGCGGAAGGTGGTCAGCAGGTGCTGCAGCCCGGACTGGCTGTTGCCTTCATCGAGCACGGCCTGGGTCACACGCTCCAGATTCTGGTAGTCGAAGCTGCCGTCGCGCAGTTCGATCTGCATCTGGAAGCCGCCGGCATTGCCGATGCCCTGGATCGGCGGCGGCACCAGCACGAAGCCGGCGCCATCCGGCAGACCCCGCAGCTTCTCCTGGATGGCGGTGAGGATCGAGCGCAGATCCTGGCCCTTCGCCTTGCCGCGCTCGGTCCAATCCTTCAGGATCACGTAGTCGAGCCCGGCATTGGCCAGCGAGGCGCTGTTGTCCAGCACCGACACGCCGGCGATGGTGACCACATCGCCGACGCCCGGAGTGTCCATTGCAATCTTCGTCGCGAGCTGCAGCGCGCCCTCGGTGCGTTCCAGCGAGGCGCCGTCGGGCAGCTGCACGCCGATGATGGCGTAGCCCTGGTCCTCGTTGGGGATGAACGCCGTGGGCAGCCTGGCGATGCCCCAGATGCCGACCCCGGCCAGGACGAGCGCGATCAGCACCATCGCCGCGCTATGATGCACCATCGCATCGATCAGCCGCGCATAGCCGCCTTCCAGCCGGTCGTAGACGGCGTTGAAGCCGCGATAGAAGATGTTGCGCTGTTCCGGCGGCACCGGGGTACGCAGCCACAGCGCGCATTGCGTCGGCTTCAGCGTCGCGGCGTTGACCGCGCTGATGAAGGCGGTGGCGGCGATCACCAGGGCGAACTGCGCGAACATCTGGCCGGTGAGCCCGGGCATGAAGGCGGCGGGGATGAACACCGACATCAGCACCAGGGTGATGCCGATGATCGGGCCGAACAATTCCCCCATCGCCTTCACCGCTGCGTCGTGGCCGTTCATGCCGCGCTCGATATAGCGCGAGACGCCTTCCACGATCACGATCGCATCGTCGACCACGATGCCGATCGCGAGCACGATGCCGAACAGGGTGGAGATGTTGATGGTGAAGCCCAGCGCGGCCATGGCGGCGAAGGCGCCGATGATGGTCACCGGCACGGTGGTCGCGGGCACCAGCGTGGCGCGGATGTTCTGGAGGAACACCAGGATCACCACCAGCACCAGCACACCGGCCTCGCCCAGGGTCTTGTAGACCTCGTCGATCGAGGTCTTGACGAAGCCCGTGGTGTCGAACGGCACGCTGTAGGCCAGGCCGGCCGGGAAGGCCTTGGCCAGGTCCGCCATCTTCGCGCGCACCCGCTTGGCGACATCGAGCGCGTTGGCATCCGGTGTCAGATAGATCGCGACCCCCGCCGCGGCGCGGCCGTTCAGCTTGCAGATCTGCGAATAGGTCTGCGCGCCGAGCTCCACCCTGCCGACATCGCGCAGGCGGATCAGCCGGCCGCCATCGGCGGTCTGCGCCTTGAGGACGATGTTGGCGAACTGCTCCGGATCGTTCAGCCTTCCCTGCACGTCGATCGTGTACTGGAAGTCCTGCCCGACAGCGGCCGGTGGCGTGCCGACCTGGCCGGCCGCCACCTGCTGGTTCTGCTGCTGCACCACGTTGATCACATCGGCCGGGACCAGGCCGTAGGAATACAGCTTCTGCGGATCCAGCCAGATGCGCATCGCATACTGGCCGACGCCGAAGACATTGACATTGCCCACGCCCGGCAGCCGAGCCAGTTCCTGCACCAGATTGATCGAGGCGTAGTTGCTGAGATAGAGGCTGTCGAACTGCCCGGTGGGTGAATCCAGCGTGACGATCTGCAGGACGGCGGTGGATTTTTTCTGCACCGTCACGCCCTGCGCCTGCACCGGCCCGGGCAGCGAGGCCAGCGCGGCGGACACGCGATTCTGCACCAGCACCTGGGCGAAATCGAGATCGGTGCCGATCTGGAAGGTGACGGTGAGGCTATAGGTGCCGTCGCTGGCGCTGGTCGACTGCATGTAGATCATGCGATCGACGCCGTTCACCTGCAGCTCGATCGGCAGCGCCACCGTATCGATCACGGTCTGCGCGCTGGCGCCGGGATAGCGCGTGGTGACCTGCACCGTGGGCGGCACCACGTTCGGGTATTGCGCGACCGGCAGGGCGAACAGCGCGACGCCGCCGATCAGCACCAGCACGATCGCCAGCACATTCGCCAGCACCGGCCGCTCGATGAAGAACTTCGCCATCATGGCGGGGGTCCCGTGCCGGCTATTGCTTGGAGGCAGGCGCAGGCGCCGCCGACCCCGAGGCAGCGGGCTCGGTCGCGGCGGGTCCGGTCGCGGCGGGCAGGGGTGCAGCTGGGGGCTCCGGCTCCGGCGCGATGGTGGCGGGCTGGGGGCTGACCTTGCGCCCGGGGATCGCGCTCATCAGACCGCTCACCACCACCCGGTCGGTAGGGCTGATCCCGGAGGTGATCACCCGCAGCGCGCCCTGCTGCGGTCCGGTCTCGACCTTGCGCTGCTCCACGATGTCGTCCTTACCGACCACCAGCAGGTAGCGCCCCGCCTGGTTGGACCCGAGCGCGCGATTGGGCACCAGCAATGCGTCCTGCATCTCGCTGCCGGTCGGCACACGGATGCGCACGAAAAAGCCGGGCAGCAGGGCACGGTCCGGATTCTTGAAGATCGCGCGGGCGAACAATGTGCCGGTCGCCGGATCGATCGAGGGCGCGACATAGTCGAGCGTGCCGGCATGGGGAAACCCGGTCTCGTTCATCAGCCCCACCTCGACCGGGATCTGGTTGATCTCGGCCAGCGTGAGGCGGCGCTGTTTGAGGTTCTCGCGCACCTTCAGCACGTCCTGCTCGCTGATGTTGAAGGTCACGTAGATCGGGTCGAGCTGCATCAGCGTGGCGAGCTTGCTGGGCGAGGTCGAGCCGACCAGCGCGCCGAGATCGATCAGGTGGCGGGTGGCGATGCCGTCGAACGGCGCGGTGACCTGGGTGTAGCTGAGATTGGTCGCGGCCAGCGTCACGTTGGCCTGCTGGGTCATCACCTGGCCCTTGTCGGAATCCCGCTTGGCGCGCGCAAGGTCGAGCTTGGATTGCGAGGCGAAATCCTGGGCCGCGAGCGTTGCCTGGCGGGTGTATTCCGCTTCGGCCTGGACCAGTTCGGCCTGCGCCATGATCAGGTCGCCCTGCGCCTGTTTCAGCTTGGCTTCGAACGGCGGCGGCTCGATCACGAACAGCGTGTCGCCCCGCTTCACCGTCGCACCGTCCTGGTAGCGGATCTCGCTCAGGAAGCCCTCCACCCGGGCGACCAGGTCGATCTGGTTGAACGCCGTCACGCTGCCGGTCTGCAGCATGTAGCCGGTCACGGTCTGGCGCAGCGGGGTCGCGACGCCGACCTGGGCGGGCGGCGGCGGGACATATTTGTTCTGGTCCTTGCAGCCGGTCTGCAGCAGTACCGCGAACAGCAGCAGGCTGGGCAGGATCAGCCGGCCGAACGGCCGGGCTGGGTGGACGGAGGGGCTCGGCATGGGACGGACGGTCCTCCTGGCGCGGCGGGCGTGGCTGGCTGGTGGGCATCTCGCGCGGGGTCCGCCGGGATCGTTTCACGGCGGGGATCGGTGGCCCCGAAACCTATACGGCTCCGTTGAATTTGGCGACGGGTCTTCGCAGAAAACTTGCATCTGCGGGGCGCACTCAATCAGCGATAGCACCCAACACATCTTTCCACCCCCTATGGCCGGGGATGGCGGGATCAGGACCCACGCATCTCGATCGTGGCGCGCCGGCGCAGGTCACGCAGCAACTGGCGCGAGATCAGTTCGCCCCGCTCATTGATCAGCCGGGTCGAGATCGACTCGCGCGAAGGTTCCCCAAAATTGCGCTGCTCTCGCGAGCACACCATCACGATGGTGATGCCGTCCGGCCCGATGATCGGCCCGCTCGCCTTGTCGATCTGAAGCGCGGCCAGCATCTGCTGGAACTGGATCGGCGCGACGCTCTCGAGCCGCACCTCCCCCGGATCGGCGGGATGCACCGCGCCATTGGCGGCGTTGGCAGCCTCCATCGCCGGGCAGCCATGGGTGTTGGCGCTGATCGCCTTGGCCTTGTCGGCCTGCTGTCGCTGCTGGTCGGTCGGTGTCTTGGGGTTGAGCGGCGAGGTGAAGGGCAGGAACACCTGGCGCATCGTCATCGACGTGCCGGGCTCGTTGCCGATCTCGCGCTTGCCGTGCAGGGTGATGATCGACAGTCCGCCGGCCACCCGGATCGGGTTGCTGATGGCGCCGAGCGGCATCTGCGGCAGGATCTGAGCGATTTCGGGGTCCACCTGGTTGGGCTCCACCCAGCCGAGATCGCCGCCCTGCAGCGCCGTCTGGCTCTGACTGAACTGCGCCGCCACGACCATGAAAGGCGCACCCTGGTGCAGCTGGGTGATCACCGCATCGGCGAAGCGCCTCGTGTCGTCCTCATGGGTCGGGTCGTCCACCGGAATGAAGATCTCGGCCAGGCGATATTCGGTCTGGCCCTTCTGGGCGTTCAGCAGCGCCCGCTGGTCGGCGATGTCGGCATCGCTCACCTCGACCTTCTCGCCGAGTTCCTGGCGGATCACGCGAGTCCAGCCGAGCTGGACGCGGATCTGATCGATCAGGGTGCGCAGGCTGACGCCGTCCCTGGCGAGCTTCTGACGCAGCGCGCCGGAGGGCAGGTTGTTGCGAGTCTCGATCTCGTTGATCGCCGCCGCGATTTCCTTGTCCGCGACGACGATCTTGCGGCGCTGCACTTCCTGCATGCGCAGCTTCTCATCGATCAGCTGGCGGATCACCTGTCCGGTCAGCCGGTCCAGCACGTCCTTGGTCACCGGCAGACCGCTCGACAGGGCGAACAGGCGACGGCGGTTATCGACGTCCTCGCCGCTGATCACGCTCCCATTGACCACGGCGACGATACCGAGGCCGGTGACGGTGTTGCGACTAACGCTGACATAGTCAACGACGTATTTGGCAGTGGCGTCGGCGAAGGTAATAGTAGAAGTTGA
>DAICZL010000802.1 GCA_027311165.1 bacterium | reverse complement strand
CCCCAGACCCGCCACTCCAGTCCTGCCACTCCAGTCCTGCCACTCCAGTCCTGCCACTCCAGACCCGCAGCCTCGGACCCGTAGCCGGGGGGGGCGGTCGCGCGCCGCCCTGGCCTTGGCGATGCGCCGCCGCTACATAGCGGCCATGAGCCTGCTGGTCATTCAGGGCGTCACCATCCGCATGGGCGGCCGCACCCTGCTGGACGGCGCCGATCTCAGCATCGAGCCCGGCCGCCGCGTCGGCCTGGTCGGGCGCAACGGCGCCGGCAAATCCACCCTGCTCGGCGCCATCGCCGGCGATCTGGCGGTGGATGGCGGCAGCATCCGCCTGTCCGCCCGTGCCAGGCTCGGCCGGGTGCGCCAGGAGGCGCCGGCCGGCGCGGCCTCCCTGCTCGAAACCGTGCTGGAAGGCGATACCGAGCGCCTGGCGCTGCTGGCCGAGGCCGAGACCGCGCCGGCGCACCGTCTGGCCGAGGTGCACGAACGACTGCGCACGATCGGCGCCGATGCCGCCCCGGCGCGGGCGGGAGCGATCCTGGCCGGGCTCGGCTTCGACGCGGCGGCGCAGGCCCGCCCCGTGGGGTCCTTCTCGGGCGGCTGGCGGATGCGCGTCGCGCTGGCCACCGCGCTGTTCGCCAACCCCGACCTGCTGCTGCTGGACGAGCCGACCAACCATCTCGACCTCGAAGCCACGCTGTGGCTGGAAGCCTGGCTCGCCCGCTTCCCTGGCGCCGCGCTGATCGTCTCGCATGATCGCGGGCTGCTCGACCGCGCGGTGGACGCGATCGCGCATCTCGACCGCGGCAAATTGTCGCTCACCCCGGGCGGCTTCGACGAGTTCGTGCGCATCCGCACCGAACGGGCGCTGCAGCAGACCCGCGCGGTGGAGCGGGTGGCCGCCGAGCGGGCGCATATCCAGTCCTTCATCGACCGCTTCCGCGCCAAGGCCACCAAGGCGCGCCAGGCACAGGCGCGGATCAAGGCGCTGGCGCGGCTGCCGCAGATCGAGTCCGTGGTGGAAGACACGCCCACCCGCTTCGCCTTTCCCGAACCCAGTGCGCTGGCGCCGCCGATCCTCGCGCTCGACCGGGTCGCGGTCGGCTATGACGGAACGCCGGTGCTGCGCGGGCTGTCGCTGTCGGTGGACATGGACGACCGGATCGCGCTGCTGGGCGCCAACGGCAACGGCAAATCCACCTTCGCCAAGCTGCTGGCCGGGCGGCTCGACCCGCTGGCCGGGGAAATGCGGCGCAGCGGCAAGCTGAAGGTCGGCTATTTCGCCCAGCACCAGGCCGAGGAGCTGGTGGCGCTGGAAACCCCGGTCGAGCACATGGCCCGCGCCCTGCCGCGCGCCACGCCCCCGCAACTGCGCGGCCAGCTCGCCCGCTTCGGCCTGGACGCGGACCGCGCCTCCACCCGCATCGCCGATCTGTCGGGGGGCGAGAAGGCGCGGCTGCTGCTGGCACTCGCCACCCGCGATGCGCCGCAGCTGCTGATCCTGGACGAGCCGACCAACCATCTGGACATCGACGCGCGCGAGGCGCTGGTGAAGGCGCTGGCCGATTTCGCCGGGGCGGTGCTGCTGATCACCCATGACCCGCATCTGGTGGAGCTGGTCGCCGACCGGCTGTGGCTGGTGGGCGAGGGCACGGTGCGGCCGTTCGAGGGCGATCTCGACGAGTACCGCGCCCTGCTGGCCGAACGTGCCCGGCCGGCGGGCAAGGCCGAGGCGCCGAAGCGGCGGGACGACCGGCGCGGCCGGGCGGAAGCGCGCGCCCAGCTCGCGCCGCTGCGCCGGCAGGCCCGGGAGGCCGAGGCGCTGCTGGGCAGGCTGGCCACCGAACGCGCCGCGATCGAGGCGAGGCTGGCCGACCCGTCGCTCTATGCCGGGGCGCGCACCGCCGAGATCACCGCGGCCAATACCCGCCTGGCGACGCTCGCGCGGGAAGCCGAGGCGGCGGAAGCCGCCTGGCTGGCGGCCGAGACCGCGCTCGAGGAAGCGGGGCTGCAGGAAGCCGGCTGAGACGCTTCCTGGGATGCAGGCCGGTGAGCGGCGCAGCCGCGGCCGGCGGGATCGTGGCTGCCCTGCAAGGCCGGCAGCATCGGCACCTGGCCGCGCAGGCGGGAGCGGATCCGAACGGGGGATCGGAGACAGCGCCACGCCCGCGCCGGCGGCCATCACCCGGCCGCGCCGCGCCGGTGGCCTCCCCCTGGCGCAGCCCGCCATCGCCGCCGATGCGCCGGATGCTGTCACACTTCGCAACAGACCCGACACAGTGCTGTCCAGATCGAGGCGCAGGATGGCAATCTGTGGGTGCCAGGGAGCATCGGTCCATGTTCGGCAATCTTCGGCCTTCTTCGCGCGTTCTGGCAGCCATCGCGGTCGCGGCGGTGCTGCTTTCGAGCCCGCCCGCCGCCCAGGCGTACTGGAATGGCGGTGGCGGCGGCTGGCATGGCGGCGGCGGCTGGCGTGGTGG
>DAICZL010000799.1 GCA_027311165.1 bacterium | reverse complement strand
GGTGCTGGCCGAGCGGCTTGGGCTGGACCAGGCGGCTCTGGCCGGGCTGCGCGAGCGCGGGATCATCTGAACCGACCCTGCCGCGCGCCGGCCCCGGGCGATTTCGCCGCCCGGCCCGCGATGGCGCGATCGAAATTCTATCGCCGGCCATGGAAGCTGTTAACAATTGCTCCGCTTTGCGTGTGTTCGCCCGGTGCATCGCGCAATCCGGGCCCAATCGGGGGAGCAGAAGCAGCGATGAACGGACGTCTTCCCAGACGGGATCTGCTGACGCTGGCCGGGCTTTCCGCCGGCGGACTGGTGCTGCCGCGCGGCATCGCGCCGGCGCGCGCCGCCGGGCTGTTCCCGCCGGTGGCCGAGGACAAGGCAGTGATCGCGATGGGCTATGTCGGCCCAACCTCCGATGAGGGCTGGAGCTTCTCGCACCGCCAGGGTCTGCTCGCGGTCAAGGCCGCCTATCCCAAGGCGCGGTATCTGGAGGTGGAGACCATCCCTTATTCCGCCGACGCCACCCGCACGTTCCGCCAGTTCGTCGCGCAGGGCGCCAATATCGTGTTCCTCAACTCGGAATATGGCGATCTGCTGCACGCGGTTTCCGACAAGGCCAAGGGCGTCGCCTGGATGGAATGCGACGGGCATTCGCTCGGGCCGAACCGGGGCTGGTTCTATGTCAAGCACTGGCAGCCGTCCTACGTGACCGGCGTCGCGGCGGGGCTGATGAGCAAGACCGGCAAGCTCGGCTATGTCGGCTCGATGCCGGTGCCCACGGTGTTCAGCGGGGTGAACGCCTTCCTGATGGGCGCGCGTTCGGTCCGGCCGGACGCCACGATGCAGGTGATCCTGATCAACTCCTGGTTCGATCCGCAGGCCGCCGCGCAGGCCGGCACGGCGCTGATCGACAATGGCTGCGATCTGCTGTTCGGCGTGATGGACGAGGCCGCCTATCTGCAGGTCGCCGAGAAGCGCGGCGTGCCGGCGGTGATGTGGAACACCGATGTGCGCCGCTACGGGCCGAAATCCTATGTCAGCTCGATCGTGCTCGACTGGACCAAATTCTATGTCGGCCAGGCGGGCGCCAGGCTGGACGGCACCTGGCAGGCCGGCCAGCAGGTCCTGCTCGGGATGGGCGAGGGGGTCGATCGCGATGCCTGGGGCGAGAGCGTGCCCGAGCCGGTGCGCCGGCAGGCCGATGCGGTGCGCACCCGCATGCTCGGCGGCTGGAACCCGTTCGTGGGCGAGATCAAGGATATCGACGGCAAGGTGCGGGTCGCCAAGGGCGAGACCATGAGCGACATGGACATGTATGGGTGCAGTTGGCCGATGGCGGGCGTTTCAGGCCTCAAGGTCGGCTAGGATGGCCGGGCAGGGAAGGCCGGCGGACCCCGCAAGCGGGTGGAGCCCACCCCCCGAAGACCGGGGGCCGGGGCCGCGGCGCGTTTGCAGAGGGCAGTTCCCCTCGGCCGTCCTTCCCTGAGCCCATGCCCCCCATCGTAGAACTGGCCGGGATCACCAAGACCTTCCCTGGCCTGATCGCCAACGACGCCATCGACCTTGACCTCCACGCGGGCGAGATCCACGCCCTGCTGGGCGAGAACGGCGCCGGCAAATCGACGCTGATGAATGTGCTGACCGGCATCTACCAGCCCGATGGCGGGCAGATCCGGATCGCTGGCGCGGCGGTCCGCTTCGCCTCTCCGGTCCAGGCGATCGCCGCCGGGATCGGCATGGTGCACCAGCATTTCAAGCTGATCCGCGCTTTCACGGTCGCCGAGAACATCCATCTGGGCTGGCACGAAACCCCAGTCCGGATCAGCGCCGCCGCGCTGGAGGCCCGCACCGCAGGCCTCGCCGCCCGCTTCGGCCTGGAGGTCCGGCCCGAGGCGCGGGTCGAGGATCTCTCGGCCGGCGAGCAGCAGCGGGTGGAGATCCTGCGGGTGCTGGTGCGCGGGGCGCGGGTGCTGATCCTGGACGAGCCCACCGCGGTGCTGACACCGGCCGAGGCGCTGGCGCTGGCGCGCGCGGTGCGCGGCTTTGCCGCCACCGGCTACGGGGTGATCTTCATCAGCCACAAGCTCGACGAAGTGCTGGCCCTGGCCGATCGCATCACCGGCCTGCGCGCCGGCCGCAAGATCGCCACGCTGGCGGCGGGGGAGGCCGATCAGGGGAGCCTCGCGCGGCTGATGGTCGGGCGGGAGGTGCTG
>DAICZL010000798.1 GCA_027311165.1 bacterium | reverse complement strand
ATGCCCTCCTGCTGCGCTGGGCCCGGCGGCGCCGGCCGCGCAGCGGCCGGGCCCGCGCCGGTGGGGACCGGGGCAACCGGGACCTGGGCAACCGGGACCGGGGCAACCGGGACCGGGACCACCGTCGCCTCGGGCGGCGGCGGGGCCACCACCCAGCGCATGCCGCTGCTCGGCCGGTCGATCCCGAGCTCGTCGAAGCGGTATTTGACCCGGCGGTTGAACTCCCGCGCCACCGCCCAGCGGTCGTTCGGCTGGGTGCGCACCCGCACCCGGAACATCCAGCCCTGGTCGATGAAGCGCTCGATCCCCAGCACCTCGAGCTCGTCGCGGATGGCGCTCTGCCAGCGCGGCTCGCCGCGCATCTTGCGGGCGATCTCGCGCAGCACATCGGCCACCTGGTCGGGATCCTCGCTGTCATCGACATTGACGTCGATCACCGCATAGCCGAAGTCGCGGGTCTGGTTGGTCACGGTGGTGACCGCCGAGAACGGGATGACATGCACCGCCCCATCGAGCGCGCGCAGCCGGATGGTGCGTACCGACAGGTTCTCGACCACCCCCGAAAGTCCCCCCAGCTCCACCACATCGCCCACCTGCATCGCGTTCTCGAGCAGCAGCAGCAGGCCGGTGATGACATCCTGGACCAGCTTCTGCGAGCCGAAGCCGATGGCGATGCCGATCACGCCGGCGCCGGCCAGCAGGGGCGCGATGTTGACGCCGATCTCGCTCAGCACGTTCAGCCCGACGAACAGCAGGATCACCACCAGCAGCGCGCTGCGCAACATCGGCAGCAGGGTCCGCAGCCGTGCCGAACGGGCGAGCTGGGCCTGGCGCGCGAGCCGGCCGAGATGGCGCTCGATCGCCACATTGACCCCTTCCCAGAGGACCAGCGCCGCCAGCAGCGTGATCGCCAGGTCGATCACCGCCGAGATCAGCCGCTCGCCGAGCGTGGTCGAGGAGAACCAGGCGAGCGAATTGAGCCCCCAGGCCTCCAGCAGCACGACCAGGGTCAGGGTGACGATCAGCCCGCGCAGCACCGCCCGCAGCACCGGGTGATAGCGGCGGATGCGCGGTTCGAAGCCCGAGAAATGGCTGGCCGTCTTGGTCTGCGCCCGCACCCAGCGGTCGAGCCCGCCCAGCACCACGCTGGCGAGCAGCCGCCCCCCCAGGATCACCGCCACGGTCGCGACGAAGAAGCGGATCAGCCGGGGAAACCCGTCCGGTATTTCGAGCGCCCAGACCATCCAGAGCGCCACCACGTAGAAACAGGCGATGTGGTGCCAGAACCTCGCCACGCGGTTGCGGGTGATGGCGAAGGGCCCGCGCGCGTCCGGATCGGCGCGGATCAGCCCGGCCACCGGCTCGTACAGCCGCAGGATGATGATCAGCAGGAACAGGCTGACCACCAGGCCGGTGAGTTTCAGCAGCGCATCATGGGCCAGGGTGGACAGGCCGAGCAGCAGCCCGGCCTCGGCCAGGGCGTAGCCGAACACCACCACCGCGCCGATCCGGCATAGCCAGCGGACCGCCCAGGCCGCGCGCGCATCGGAGACCGGCACCAGGCGCAGCCGCGGCGTGGCCGGCGCCATCACCATATGCGCCAGCGCCCGTACCAGGCCGTAGCCGATGAAGGCCTGCACCACGGCGAGCAGGACCAGCCGCGGCAGCCGCAGCCCGCCGACCACGCTGCCGATCAGCAGATGCGCCACGATGGCGAAGCCCAGCAGCGGGGCGAGATCGACCAGCAGCCGCGCCGTGACCAGCGGCACCCGGCGCAGCAGTACCCCCGCCGACGGCGAGGGATGCACGCTGCCCTCGGCCCCCGGGCTCGCCGGCACGCTCGCCTCGACGGACGGGGCGAGCTCGGCCAGCGCCGCGCGCGGGCGGCGCAGCGCGAGCCCGATCAGCCACTGCACCGCGAAACCGGCGCCCAGCACCACAGCCAGCCGCCAGAACAGGTCGAGCAGGCTCTCGCGAGCCAGCGGATCGGTGGTCATGACCGAGATCCAGGCCCATAGCGAGGACAGGCTGATCACCGCGCTGACGGTGCTGCGGGTCTCGGCCGACAGCTTGGTGAGCCAGGTGGAGATCTGCACCAAGAGATCGGCGCCCAGGCTGTGCGGCGCGAGCGGGATGGGAAGGAGCTTGTCGGAGGGCGGCGGCAGCGCCTTGCCGATCAGTTCCAGCGTCTCGATCAGGTCGGCCCGCTTCCTGTCGTCCTGCAGCACGGCCAGGACCCGCGCCGCCTGGGCCTGGGACAGCGCCGGCAGGCTGGTGACGGAGGCGGGCAGATGCGGGGCCTGCGGGGCTGTGGCCGGGGCGTGCCCCGGCGCGGCGGCGGGGGCGGACCCGGGCTCGCCCGGGCTGGCCGGCATGCCGCTCGATGCAGCCGTCCCGCTGGGTGCGGCCCCGCCGGATGCGTCCCCATAAGGCGCAGCACCGCTCGGCGCAGCCCCGTTGGGCGCGGCCCCGTTGGGCGCGGCCCCGCTGGATGCAGCCCCGTTGGGCGCCGCATCGATGGACGTACCCCCGCCGGAAGTGCCCCCGTTGGGCAGAGCCGCTCCAGGCGCCGGGGGCGCCGGCTGTCCGGAAACGGCACCGCCGGGCAGCCCGGCGGACGCGACGACGAACAGGGCGGCGAGGATGGACGATCTGCGATACATCCCGACCGACGGACCATAACTCGGCCGGTCGCGTCAACCCGAAGCGACACGGGGCGCGACCGTCTGGGCGCGACCGTCTGATCCGTCCGCGCGGAAAACCGCCAGGGCGGGGGTGCACAAGCCGCCGCGGCGCCCCAATCTCGTCAGGATGCGTGCAGTGGTGACGTTTCTGCTGGTCTTGGCGATGCTGGCGACCTTCGGCGTGCTGCTGGCCGGGGTGGTGGGTGTTGCCCGCGGCGGCGGCGATCCGGCGCGGTCCAACCGGCTGATGCGCTGGCGGGTGGTGCTGCAGGCCTGCGCGCTGCTTCTGTTCGTGCTGCTGCTGAGCCTGATGCGCGGCTGAGCTGGTTTGACAGCCGACGGGGGGCCTGCCTAACGTCCATCGGCCTTCGCGACTGCGAAGGGGCGACTTCAAGCGTGCCGCCTGCGGCGCTGCGGGTCGGGAGTGGCGGGTCTGGAGTTGCGGGTCTTGGGTTGCGACTCTGGGGTGCGGGTCGGGAATTACGGGCCGGGAATTGCGGGCTGTAATTGCGGGTATGGTCCTGCGGTCCAGCCGGGCGGCCTGACCGAACCCTCGCCGCCCGGACGTCTGCAGGACAGGCTGACATCCAGGAAACGGCTGCCCCATGAAGATCCTCGTCCCCGTCAAGCGGGTGGTTGACTACAATGTGAAGGTCCGGGTGAAGGCGGATGGATCCGGCGTCGAGACCGCCGGGGTCAAGATGTCGATGAACCCGTTCGACGAGATCGCCGTCGAGGAAGCGGTGCGGCTGAAGGAAAAGGGCATCGCGACCGAGATCATCGCGGTCTCGCTCGGGCTCGCGCAATGCGCCGAGACCCTGCGCACCGCGCTCGCCATGGGCGCCGACCGCGGCATCCTGGTCGAGACCGAGGTGGACCTCCAGCCGCTGGCGGTGGCCAAGCTGCTGCGTGCGCTGGTGGACCGGGAAGCCCCGCGCGTGGTGATCCTGGGCAAGCAGGCGATCGACGACGACATGGGCGCCACCGGGCAGATGCTCGCCGCCCTGCTGGGCTGGCCACAGGGCACCTTCGCCAGCCGGCTGGTTTTCGAGGGCGACGTGCTCTCGGTCACCCGCGAGGTCGATGGCGGGCTGGAGACGGTGGCCCTGGCATTGCCGGCGATCGTGACCACCGATCTGCGCCTGAACGAGCCGCGCTACGCGTCCCTGCCCAACATCATGAAGGCGCGCAAGAAGCCGATCGAAACCCTGAAGCCAGCCGATCTCGGCGTCGATCCGGCGCCGCGGCTGAGCGTGATCAAAGTGGCCGAGCCACCGCGCCGGCAGGCCGGGGTGCGGGTGGGCTCGGTCGCCGAACTGGTCGCCAGACTGCGCACCGAAGCCAAAGTCATCTGACCGCCCGCCGCCCAACTGGGGAACCACGCATGACCGTACTCGTCCTGCTCGACCATGATGCGGGCGGCATCAAGCAGCCCTCGCGCAGCGCCGTCGCCGCCGCCGCGCCGCTCGGCGAGGTGCATGTGCTGATCGCCGGCGAGGGCGTGGCCGATGCCGCCACCGCCGCCGCGCGGCTGCCGGGCGTCGCCCGGGTGATCGTCGCGGACGATGCGGCCTTCGGCCACGCCCTGGCCGAGCCGCTGGCCGCCCTGCTGGTGGCGCTCGCCCCCGGCTACACCCATCTGATGGCCGCGGCGACCGCGATCGGCAAGAACGCCCTGCCCCGCGCCGCGGCGCTGCTGGATGTGCAACCGATCAGCGACATCGCCGCGGTGGTGGATGCCGACACCTTCGTGCGGCCGATCTATGCCGGCAACGCGCTCGCCACCGTCCGCTCGGCCGATGCGCGCAAGGTGATCACCGTGCGGGCGGCGAGCTTCGACCCGGTCGCGACCGAAGGTGGATCGGCGATCATCGAAGCGGCGCCGGCGATTGCGCCGCAGCCGGGCTCGCGCTTCGTCTCGGCCGAGCTCACCCGCAGCGAGCGGCCGGAACTGACCGCCGCGCGGGTGGTGATCTCCGGCGGGCGGGGCATGCAGAACGGCGAGAACTTCAGGCTTCTGGAACCGATCGCCGACCGGCTCGGGGCGGCGGTCGGCGCCTCGCGCGCGGCGGTGGATGCGGGCTTCGTGCCGAACGACTTCCAGGTCGGCCAGACCGGCAAGATCGTCGCGCCGGATCTGTATGTCGCCGTCGGCATCTCGGGAGCCATCCAGCATCTGGCCGGCATGAAGGACAGCAAGGTGATCGTGGCGATCAACAAGGACGAGGACGCGCCGATCTTCCAGGTGGCCGATTACGGCCTGGTGGCCGACCTGTTCACCGCGCTGCCAGAACTGGCCGCCGAACTGGAGCGCGGCTGATGAGCGCGACCATCGCCAGCGTCGGGGTGATCGGCGCCGGCCAGATGGGCAACGGCATCGCCCATGTCTGCGCGCTCGCCGGAATGACCGTGACGCTGCTCGACTCCCGCGCCGACGCCCTGCCCAAGGCGATGGCGCTGATGACCAAGAACCTCGATCGCCAGGTCGCCAAGGGCGCCGTGGCCGAGGCCGACCGGGATGCCGCGCTGGCGCGGATCACCACCACCACCGACTATGCCGGCTTCGGCACGGCCGATCTGGTGATCGAGGCGGCGACCGAGAAAGAAGACATCAAGCGCGCCATCCTGAAGACCCTGATCCCGCATCTGCAGCCCAGCTGCCTGCTCGCCTCCAACACCTCTTCGATCTCGATCACCCGGCTCGCCGCCGCCACCGACCGGCCCGAGAAGTTCATCGGGATGCACTTCATGAACCCGGTGCCGGTGATGAAGCTGGTGGAGATCATCCGCGGCATCGCGACCGATGAGGCGACCTTCCAGGCGGTGCAGGCGCTGGCCGCGAAACTGCACAAGACCACCGCGGTCGCCGATGATTTCCCCGGCTTCATCGTCAACCGCGTGCTGGTGCCGATGATCAACGAGGCGGTCTATGCGCTGTACGAGGGCGTGGGCTCGGTGAGCGCGATCGATACCTCGATGAAGCTCGGTGCGAACCACCCGATGGGGCCCTTCGAACTGGCCGATTTAATCGGGCTCGACACCTGCCTGTCGATCATGCAGGTGCTC
>DAICZL010000793.1 GCA_027311165.1 bacterium | reverse complement strand
TTGCCCCCCCGGGGGAACGAGGCCGGGGGCGGTTTGCCCCCGGGGGGACGCGGTCGGGGGCGCTCTGCCCCCGGGGAGGAACGAGGTCGGGGGCGCTCTGCCCCCGGGGGATCAGCACCACCGAACCCTGGCCTTGCCTCGTTCCTGCACCCCTGCGGGCGCTCAGCCGCCCGGCAGGGCGAAGGCCACGACACCTGGCGCGTTGCCCCCGACCAGCGAGACGAACACCCGCCCGTTCACCACGGTCGGCGTCATCATCACCGCGCAGCCGAGATCGCCGCTCTGCCAGACGATTTTTCCGGCGCTTCTGCCGCTGGTGGCGACGGCGAACAGCCGTGCCGGCGCCCCGCCCACCGCGAACCAGGCGAGCCCGTTGGCCACCACCGGCGAGGAGACCGGCGCCTTGTCCGCGCCCAGCTTGCCGCCGGTCTGGTCGGTGGTGGTCTGCCAGGCCAGCACCAGCGCCGGCGGCGCGCAGCCGGCGGCCACGCGGAACGCGCTCAGGCCGCGCTGGTAGGGGGCGGGACCATTCACCGAGGTGGTCACCAGCAGCAACTGATCCGCCGCGTCCCAGGCGGCGGTGCCGGCGAAGCTGCCGCCCGCCCCGGTCATCGGCAGGCTCTGCGCCACCGCTAGGGAACCGTCGGCGGCGACACTCTCCAGCACCAGCAGCCCGGATTTATTGGCCGCCGCCAGCAGTTTCGTGGGGCAGCCTGCGGGCTGGAACACCGCCGGCGTCGCCCCGTAATCGTGATCGCCCGGCGGCAGGGCAGGGGTTGCCGCACCCGCCACCTGCGTGAGGTCCGGGCTGAGATCGACGATGTTCTCGGCATAGCCCTGCTGGGCCGGGCCGCTGCGGGCATTGCCGGTGGCCAGATAGACCCCGCCCGAGGCGGCCGTGGGATCGATCGAGACGCCCCCCGCGCCCCAGATGCCGCCGCCCCTCGCCGCGGGGGGCAGGGCGGAACCCGACAGGGTGAACCACACGCCGTTCAGCGTCGCGGTCGCGGTGTCGATGCGCACCACGCGGCCGTAATAGGGGTTCAGATCGCAATAGCTGGACGTACCCACATACAGCTCGCCACCGATCACGTTCGGACCGTCGCGCATATAGCCATCGGTGGTGGCGGGTTCGGGCCTCGGCAGGACCACCGGCCAGCCCGCCAGCTCGGCGCCGGTCGCGAGATCGAGCGCATGCACCCGCCCGTTCTCGCCGACATAGACCGCGCCGTTGCCGCCATTGGCGGTGCGATCGATGGCCAGGGCGGCGCGGATCCCCGCCGTGGTCGCCCCGCCGGTGCAGCCGCTCGCGGTCAGCCTTGTGCCGAGCGGCACGTGCCAGACGACGCTGCCCTGTGGAGACGGGCTGTTCGCGTCGAGCGCGGTCACCACGCCGTTGCCGTCGCCGATCAGCACCAGGTCGGTCGGGACGCCGCCGACCGGAACGCCATGCGCGACGACCGGCTGGCCGCCGGGATTGGCGAACCAGGTCTGCAGCGCCGAATCCATGGCGACGTCGTAGGCGGCGGCATCGAACGTCCAGGCCGGCGCCAGCGCCGCCACCGTGGCCGGCCCGAGCGCGGTCTCGGCCGGATTGTCGCCGCTGCGCAGCGCATCGAAGCCGTAGGTGGGCCAGTCGGTGGTGCCGCCGGCCCGGGCGTGGCCGGCCACCAGGATCAGCACCGCCAGCACGCTGGCCAGACGCTTCGGGGTACGCATCGCAGCCTCCCGCTCATCACGATTTCAATCGCTTGTGAATTCGTAACGGACGGATTTGTTCCCGGTCAATAACAAGAAAAAAATTATTTTTGACAACCATCAGTCGTAAAAATTCGACTTGCTACCATTGGGAAATGCCGACGAGTTCCCCCGCCCGACTACGGGATCGGCTGATGAGGATTTCCTTTTTGGGTAGTTGCATGTCCGGAGAATGCGCGAATTAAGGTTCTGCTAACCGGCATCTTCCATCTTGAGAGGCATGGAGATGGATCAGGACAACCCATGCGATCGCTGCCGTCTGCCCGGCCGTTGCTGCACCGGCCTCGGCCTGTCGGCCAGTGGGGTGGTCGCGGACTGGATGCGCGGCGCCCATCCGCTGGATGTGATGGTGGCACTGGCCACGCTGTGGAACGGCGGCGAGCAGCTCGGCCTGCCGTTCATGCCGCTCTGGCGCAAGCCGGACGGGCTGTGGAGCTTCTGGTGCCCGCAACTGACCCGCTCGGGCCGCTGTTCGGACCATGAAAACCGGCCCGACATCTGCCGCGGCTTCCGCGCCGGGCAGGAGACGCTGTGCGCCTCGCTGTAAGGCGCGGCGGCGCTATTCCACGGTGACGGATTTCGCGAGGTTGCGCGGCTGATCCACATCCGTGCCCTTCAGCAGGGCCACGTGATAGGCCAGCATCTGCACCGGAATGGCATACAGGATCGGCGCCACGAACGGATCGACCGCGGGCAGCACCACGGTCTCGGCGGCGATGCCGGCCAGGCGGGCGGCGCCTTCAGCGTCGCTGAACACGATCACCTGCCCGCCGCGCGCCGCGGCTTCCTGCAGGTTGGACGCGGTCTTCTCGAACAGCGGCCCCGAAGGCGCGATCGCCACCACCGGCACCGCCGGATCGATCAGCGCGATCGGCCCGTGCTTCATCTCCCCGGCGGCGTAGCCTTCGGCGTGGATATAGCTGATCTCCTTCAGCTTCAGCGCGCCTTCCATGGCGATCGGGAAGCAATTGCCGCGGCCGAGATACAGCACGTCGCCGCCGCGTGCGATGCGCAGCGCCAGGCGCTGGATCGTCTGGTCATGGTCCAGCACCTGCGCGGCGCGTGCCGGCACTTCCAGCAGCGAGGCGGTCAGCGCTGCCTCGCCCGCCGCATCGATGGCCCCCCGCGCGCGCGCGGCGGCGATCGCGAGGCAGGCCAGCACGGCGAGCTGGGCGGTGAAGGCCTTGGTGCTGGCCACCCCGATCTCGGGGCCGGCCACCGTCTCCAGCACCGCATCGCTCTCGCGGGCCATGCTGCTCTCGGGCACGTTCACGATCGACAGCACGCGCTGGCCCCGGGACCGCAGATAGCGCAGGGCCGCCAGCGTGTCGGCGGTCTCTCCGGACTGGCTGACCAGCAGGCCGAGCCCGCCTGCAGGCAGCGGCGGGGCGCGGTAGCGGAACTCGCTCGCTACATCGGCATCGGCGGGCAGCCGCGCCAGGCTCTCGAACCAGGCGCGGCCGACCAGCCCGGCATAGAAGGCCGAGCCGCAGGCGCTGATCGTCACCCGGGAGATCGCTGCCAGATCGAAGCCCAGATCCGGCAGCACCACCGCCCGGCTGGCCGGATCGACCATGCGGTGCAGCGTGTCGCCGATCACCGCCGGATGCTCGTGCAGCTCCTTCTCCATGAAGTGGCGGAAATTGCCCTTGCCGATCGCGGCTCCGGTCAGCGCGGTCCGGCGTGTCTCGCGCGTCACGTGGTGCCCGTCCTCGTCGAAGAACCGCGCCTCCTGGCGGGTCAGCACGGTCCAGTCGCCGTCGCGCAGATAGGCGATGCGGCGGGTGAGCGGGGCCAGCGCCAGCGCGTCGGAGCCCACGAACATCTCGTCCTCGCCGAACCCCACCGCCAGCGGGGCGCCGCGCTGGGCGCCGATGATCAGCTCCGGATGGCCGGCGAAGACCATCGCCAGCGCGTAGGCGCCTTCCAGCCGGCGGAACGCGGCGCCGGCGGCCGTCACCGGGTCCATGCCCCTGGCCAGGTGCAGATCGACCAGCTGCGCCACCGTCTCGGTATCGGTCTCGGTGCTGAAGCTCTGGCCGGCGGCCTCCAGCTCGGCGCGCAGCTCGGCGTGGTTCTCGATGATGCCGTTATGCACCACCGACACGCGCGCGGTGCCGTGCGGATGGGCGTTGCCCTCGGTCGGCGCGCCATGGGTCGCCCAGCGGGTATGGCCGATGCCGGTGAGGCCCTGCAGCGGCGCCTGTTGCAGTGCCGCGGCGAGATTGACCAGCTTGCCCTCGGCGCGGCGGCGCTCGATATGGCCGTTCACCAGGGTGGCGATCCCGGCGCTGTCATAGCCGCGATATTCCAGCCGCCGCAGCGCATCGAGCAGCACCGGGGCCGCCTCGCGCCTGCCGATCATCCCGACAATGCCGCACATCTCACTCGCCCTTATGCAATTTCGCCGCCTTGCGCGCCTTGATGTCCGGCGCACGCCCCGGCTTCGTCACCTGCCGCGCGCGGCCCAGCGCCATGGCGCGCTCCGGCACATCCTCGGTGATGGTGCTGCCCGCCGCGACGAACGCGCCATCGCCGATCGCCACCGGTGCCACCAGCACCGAATCGGAACCCACGAACACATCCGCGCCGATTGTCGTGCGGTGCTTGTCCACGCCGTCGTAGTTGCAGGTGATCGTTCCGGCGCCGATATTGCTGCGGGCACCCACCGCGGCATCGCCGATATAGGCG
>DAICZL010000790.1 GCA_027311165.1 bacterium | reverse complement strand
GCCATTGCTTATCCCGGCGCCCCTGATACCCGATCCCGACTGCAGGCCGCCCTGGACCTGCGTCGGGCGAGCCTGCTGCGCGCCCTGCGCTTCGAAGCGCTGGTGGATGCGCTGCGTGCGCAAAGCTGGGCGGAGGCGGCAAGCCTGGCCTGGCGCCATCCTGCAGACGCCCTGCTGCTGCGCGAGGCCGTGCGCGACCGGCTGTGGCGGGCTCTGCGCCGGGCCGTGCCCGGCAGGGTCCGGCCGGCGAAGGACCCGGCAGAGGCGGGCTTTGCCTGGGTGATCTCCCGCCAGCGGGTGATCGGCGGCACCAATGGCAGCTCGGCCTATCTGCTCAGCCTGTGCACGGCGCTGCGCCGGCAGGGTCTGCGGCTCGGCTTTCTCTGCCCCTCGCCGATGGTGTTCGGCCGCTGGCCGGCCCTGGTGCTGCGTCCGGAAATGGCGGTGTTCGACAGCATCCGGATCCGCGGCTCGCTGCGCCTGGGCCCGGTGGTGCTGGCCACCGATCCACGGATCGCGCTCAAGGCGCTGGCGGCCGGGCTCGGCGCGCTGGCCGGCAAGGCCGGGCTCGACCTCCCGGGGCTGCGCCGCCCGGCGCCCTATGCCGTCAGCCAGCCCCTCACCCGCGCCGATCAGCTGTTCCTGGCACGCCATGCCACCGCACCGGCCCGCCTGTTGCTCGCCGACTATGCCTTCCTGACCGAGGGCTTTCCCTACACGCTGCAGCCTGAGGCCTCCCGCGCAGTGGTGATGCACGATCTGTTCAGCAGCCGCGCCGCCCAGTTCGATGGGCTGGGCGCGACCGATTCCGTCGCCCTGCTGGACGAGCCGACCGAGATGGCGCTGCTCGGCGGGGCCGATCTCGTGATCGCGATCCAGCCGGAGGAAGCCGATACGGTGCGCCGGCACCTGCCCCGCCGGCAGGTGATCGTGGCCTCGATGGCGATCGAGCCGGTGGCCGCCCCTCAGCCCGGCAACACTCAGGACGTGCTGTTCGTCGGCAGCAACACCGCACCCAACGTGATCGGCCTGCGCTGGTTCCTCGACGATGTCTGGCCGCGCCTGCGCGCCCGGGTGCCGCAGGCAAGGCTGCTGGTGGCCGGCACGGTCGGCCGCGCGATCGGGCCGATCCCCGAGGGCGTGCGGCTGCTCGGCCACGTCGCCGATCTCGGCGCGCTGTATCGCGACGCCGCGGTGGTGATCTCGCCGCTGCGCGCGGGATCGGGCCTGAAAATCAAGCTGATCGAGGCGCTCGGCCACGGCAAGGCGATCGTGGCCACCAGCACGACCCTTCAGGGCGTGGACCGCGAGGCCCGCCCGGCCGTCTCGGTCGCCGACACGGCCGAGGAATTCGCTTCAGCGACCGCAACCCTGCTGGCGGATCCGGCACTGCGCGCTGCGCAATGCGCCCGCGCCCTGGCGGCAGCGACAGCCTATTTCTCGGCCGAGGGCTGCTATGCGGCGCTGCGCGATTTCATCGCCCGGCCCCCGGATGCGCGCACGACCGCCGGACCCGCCGTGTCCCCCGCCCGGGAAGGGGCCGGCAGCACGGCAATGGCCGGACATCCAAGCTAGCGCGGTGGCCGATCGTCTATCAGATCAGCAAGCACTCTGGCCCCGCGTGGCGGCGTGATCTGGGCTCTCGGGCTGACGGGAGAGACCATCACGCTTCAGGCAGCGATGCAGCCCGGAACGAGTGAGCCTGGGAATGCTGCTGCGTTGGCCTCCAAGGAGGTCGTCGAGCGGCAGCAGCGTGCGTCGCCGGAACCCCACGGTCATGGCCTCCTCGACCGTGGTCGCGACGGTGCCGAGAGGGTCGCGCGGGCCCATGGGCGCGTCATCCGGAGTGACGCGGGCCCCGCCACCTGGCCACCGTGTCGCGGCTCAACAAGCAGAGCCTGGCCAAGGCGCCGCTCTCCTGTTTCGACGCTTGGAACCCGGCTCGAACGCGCGGCGTCATTCAGGCGGGGCCGTGAAGACTGCCTGTCATGGCGTCCTCCTCTCCCTGTCGGATCAGGTTAGCGTCAGGACACGCTGGGACCAAACACCTGTAGCGGCAGCCGATCTGATCGATGCCCGGCGATCGCTCCCGCTCCGTGTCCCGGTCTGGACCTTCATCCGATCAGGTCTGTCCTTCTGATCGGATATTGCTCTACCGCACGATCACGTTGCGGAACTGCCACGGATCCTCCGGATCGATATCCTCGGGGAACAACCCGTCGCGTCCGCTCAGCGGCGTCCAGTCGGTATAGGCGCCGACCAGCGGGCCCAGATACGGCTCCATCACCGCCATCGCCCGCTCATGGTCGATCTCGTCGGCCTCGACCACGCCGCGCGCGGGGTTCTCGATCGCCCAGACCATGCCGGCCAGCACCGCGGCGGTCACCTGCAGGGCCGTCGCGTTCTGATAGGGCGCGAGCGCCCGCGCCTCGGCGATCGACAGCTGCGAGCCGTACCAATAGGCCCCGCGCGCATGGCCGTAGAGCAGCACGCCGAGTTCGTCGATGCCATCGACGATCTCCTCGTTCATCAGCCGGAATTTCGGCTGCGGATGCAGCGCCAGACCCTGCAGCTCGTGCAGGCTCAGGATCGCATCGTCGCAGGGGTGATAGGCATAATGGCAGGTGGGGCGGTAGACCACCTGCCCGTCCTGGCGCAGGGTGAGATAGTCGGCGATGCTGATCGCCTCGTTATGGGTGATCAGATAGCCCTGGATCGGTCCGGCCTGGGGCGTCCAGCTGCGCACCCGCGTCGCGGCACCGGGGCGCCTGAGATAGATCGCCGCCTGGCTGCCGAACTCATGCCGCGCGCCCTCCGGCGGCAGCGCCTTCTCATGCGTCCCCCAGCCGAGCTCGGCCGGCTGGCGCCCTTCGGAGAGAAACCCCTCGATCGACCAGGTGTTGACGAATTCCCCCTGCTGCTTGGGGATGCGCGCACGCTGGGTGTCGCGCTCGGCGATGTGGATGCCCTTCACGCCGAGATCCCGGGCCAGGGCCGCCCACGCCTCCCGCGACGCCGGCGGCTTCGCGCGGTCGGCCGGGCCGCCCAGATCGCGCGCCAGATGCAACAGCGCCCGCTTGACCAGATGCGAGACCAGGCCGGGATTGGCGCCATGGGCGATCACCGCCGTGGGATCGGCCGCCTCGCGCTTCAGCGCCAGGGCGGATTCCCGCATCGCGTAGTTCGATCGCTCGGAGATCGACTTCGCCGGATCGGTATAGCCGCCCGGCGGCGGCTCGATGCAGGTATCGAGATACAGCGCCCCCAGCTCGCGGCAGAGCGCGATCAGCGCGACCGAGGACACCTCGACCGACAGATTGACAAGGAACCCGCCAGGTCCGAGCAGCGGCGCCAGCTCCGCCCGCAACGTGTCGGGCCGGAGTGCGACACAATGGAAGCGGATGCCGGCGAATTCGGCGATGGCACGGCCGGAGGGATCGGGATCGATGATCACCATCCGATCGCGCGGGATATCGATATGCCGCAGGATCAGCGGCAGGGCACCCTTGCCGATCGATCCGAAGCCGACCATCACCAGAGTGCCGTCGAGCCGCGCCAGAATGCTCATCGTGCCGCCTCCGCCATGCATTTATCGCGCTGCATATGCGAAGTGGGCAGGCTTGGCCAGGGCAGGAGGGCGGCAAGAAGGGCAAGTCTCAGCGGCGCCGCCCCAAACGATCCAGCGAGGGGCTTGCGCCACCGGAGCCGCTTGCAATCAGGAAAAACTGGCCCGCCGGACCGGGGAGCCGTGCTCCCCGGTCGGGCGATCGCTCATCCGGGGATCACCCAGGGGATCAGGTATTGCTGGATCAGCACCAGCACGCCGAGCGCCAGGGTCAGGATGATGCTGTGGGGGAAGGTACGGGCGAACACCACACCTTCCTGGCCCTTGAGCGCGGTGAGCGACACACCGGTGGCGATGTTCTGCGGCGAAATCATCTTGCCCATCACCCCGCCCGAAGAATTGGTGGCCGCGATCAGCACCGGGCTGAGATCGAGCTGCCGCGCCGCCGCCACCTGCAGATTGCCGAACAGCGCGTTGCCCGAAGTATCGCTGCCCGACAGGAACACCGCGACCCAGCCTAGGAACGGTGAGAGCAGCGGGAACAGCACGCCGACCGAGGCGACGCCCTTGCCGAGCGTGTAGGTCATGCCCGCATAGTTCATCAGATAGGCGAGGCCGATGATCAGCATCACCGTCAGCACGGCGATGCGCGCCTGGACCCAGGTCTGGCCGACACATTTGAAGAAGCGACGGGGCGACAGACCGACCAGCAGCGTGGTGAGGATCGCAGCCAGCAGGATCGCGGTGCCGGTGGACAGTGGCTGGAAACCCCAGACCGCCGCATAGGGCTTGTTGTACAGCGTGATATTGATCGCCTTGTCGAGACCCGGCCAGTGGATCGCCTGCTGGCCGATCGCCGAGATCTTCAGCTCGGTCCAGAGGATCACCACCCCCGAGACCACGACCCAGGGCAGCCAGCCCTGCCATTTGGCGGGCCCACCCGGGCGATGCGCGGCGGCAACGCCGGAAATGGCGAATTCCGCATCCGGCGCAGGCCGCCAGACCTGCAGGAACAAGAGCACCAGGATCAGCGAGCCGAGCGAAGACAGCACGTCGGTCAGGTGATAGTCGATGAAATTGGACACCACGAACTGTGTGCCGGCGAAACTGGCGCCGGCGACCAGCAGCACCGGCCACAGCGCCCGCAGCGACCGCGCGCCGCCATACAGCGCCATCACGTAGAACGGCAGCCCGATCGCCAGCACCGGCAATTGCCGGCCGACCATGGCGCCAAGCGAGACATCTGGTAGCTGGGTGACCTGGCCCAGCACCGTGATCGGCACGCCGAGCGCACCGAACGCCACCGGGGCGGTGTTGAAGATCAGCGTGAACACCAGGGCTTCCAGCGGCGGAAAGCCCACCATGATCAGCAGCGAGGACGTGATCGCGACCGGCGTCCCGAAGCCGGCAATGCCCTCCAGCAGCGCGCCGAAGGAGAAGCCGATCACCACCAGCACCACCCGGCGGTCATTGGGCAGATGATCGATCACCCAGTCTCGGAAAGCATCGAAACGGCCGGACTCGACCGCGACATTGTAGAGCAGCAAAGCATTGACCACGATCCACATCACCGGCCACAGCGCGAACACCGCACCCGCGGCGACGGCGTTGAGGGCGAGACCGGCCGGCAACTGCCAGACGCCGATGGCGATGGCCAGACAGACGATCAGACCGACCAGCGAAGCCTGCCAGGCCGGCCGGCGCAACACGCCCAGCAGGAACAGCACCACCGCGATCGGCACCGCCGCGACGAGAAAGGACAGCAGCAGCGAATCGCCTACCGGCGTGAGCAGTTGCTGGAACATGTTTCTTTCTCCCCCGAAGCGCGGCTGAACGCGGCGGCATAGTGTCGGACGATCGGCAGCGCGCATAGGGGGGCCCCCTCCATCGTGACCGCGAGATGCCCGAAATGCCAAGCGTTGCAGGGGGTTCCGGAAACACTTGCCGCGTGCACATGGCCACTCCCTCGCGCGGGAGATGCATTACGGCGGCGATGTGCTCGCACCGGGCGTAGTGGGGGGTCCGCACGAGCCGGGTGCAGGTTACCACTGAGCCCGGTGATCGGAGTCGGCGATGGCGCGTAGGACGGGGTAGGCAGCCTACTGTCCTGATTTCGTTCCTCACACGGGACAAACCGTCCGTATTGGCTTCAGGGGCAATCGCCTGAACGTCCCGGCCGCCGGAGGCCAGAGGGCTCCACCATCTGGAACACCCGCCAAAGGCGATGCCTTTGGAAACCATCCGTTGACAGTCGGGATGAATTACGACGGATTTCGTTTGTCTAACGGCAAATGAGGTCAAGGAGTCGACGCTGCCGCTCTGGGTGCAAATGCTGCAAGCTCTCGCCGTGCCGGTGATCGCGGCCGTCGGCGCGTGGGTGGCGCTGCAACAGATGCACATCGCCCACACCAAGTTGCAGCACGACCTTTACGACCGCCGCTATGCAGTGTTTCGCGCGGTGCGGCGGTTCCTCGATGAAGCGAGCACAAAAAAGTTCGTTTCCGACGACACGTTGCGCGCCTTCGTGCTTGGCACGGCTGACGCCGCGTTCCTTTTCGATAATCGGCTGGCGGACGATCTGATGCAGATGAGCGAGCGCGCGAGGTCGGCCCAAAGCATCTGCATGACGATGGAGCACCTGCCAGACGGTGAAATAAAGGCGCGGGCCAGTGCGTGCCGCCGCGCCGCGATAGTGCCCCCCCACGGATGCGGGTCCAGGGACCTCAGGTCCCTGGCGGGTTTCCAAAGGGCAGAGCCCTTTGGCCTTAGCCTTGCCTGATCTTACTGCGCCTGCGCGCTGGCCTCGCTGCGCGTAGCCCCCACCCGGGCCGCCAGCGAAGCCGCCATGAACGCATCCAGATCGCCATCCAGCACGGCGTCCGGGTTGCCCTTTTCCACGCCGGTGCGCAGATCCTTCACCAGCTGGTACGGCGCCAGCACGTAGCTGCGGATCTGGTGGCCCCAGCCGATCGCGGTCTTGGCGTCCTCGACCAGGGCCGAGGCTGCCTCCCGCCGCTGCAATTCGGCCTCGTACATGCGTGCCTTCAGCATGGCCATCGCGGTCGCGCGGTTGCGGTGCTGGCTGCGGTCGGGCTGGCAGGCGACGATGATGCCCGAGGGCACATGGGTGATGCGGATCGCGCTTTCCGTCTTGTTCACGTGCTGGCCGCCGGCGCCGGAGGCGCGGAACGTGTCCACTTTCAGGTCGGCGTCGTTGATCTCGATTTCGATGCTGTCATCGACCACCGGATAGACCCACACGCTGGCGAAGCTGGTCTGGCGGCGGGCGGCGGCGTCGAACGGGCTGATGCGCACCAGCCGGTGCACGCCGGCCTCGGTCTTCAGCCAGCCATAGGCGTTGGCGCCGGTCACCTGCAGGGTCGCGGATTTGATGCCGGCCTGTTCGCCCTCGCTCTCCTCGATCAGCGTGACCTTGTAGCCGTGCTGTTCCGCCCAGCGCGAATACATGCGCATGAGCATCTCCGCCCAGTCCTGGGCTTCGGTGCCGCCCGCGCCGGCGTTGATTTCCAGGTAGCAGTCATTGGCGTCGGCCTCGCCGGACAACAGGCTCTCGATCTCCCGCCGCCTCGCTTCCTCCGCCAGCGCGCGCAGGCTGGCCATCGCGTCGGCGACCATGGCGGTGTCGTTCTCCGCCTCGGCCAGTTCGATCAGGCCGGTCGCGTCGGCAACTTCGGTTTCCAGTCTGCGCACGGCGTCGATGCCGGAGGCCAGGCGGTTGCGCTCGCGCATCAGGCTCTGCGCGGCGGCGGCATCGGCCCACAGGGATGGGTCCTCGGCGCGGGCGTTCAGCTCGGCCAGTCGGTGCTGTGCGGCATCCCAGTCAAAGATGCCTCCTCAGCAGCACGACGGACTGCTGGATCTGCTGGTTCAGAGCGTCGGATTCGGCGGACATGACCGCTCAATACAACCCGCCCATGGAGCTGTCGAGACCACTGCCTCCCCCCCCACCCGGCGCCGCGGCGGTCGTATCGTCACCGCCGATCACCGGCTGGGTGCTGGACGGATCGGTGCCGGTCTTGAAGGCGTCGGTGACCGAGCCGAAGCCGCTGTCCCAGCGGATCATCGACACGCCCGGCGGCTGGATGAAGGCCAGGCTGGGCCGGGTCTTCAGCGCCACCGCCATGTAGTCGTGCCAGATGGGCGCGGCGACCGCCCCGCCGGTCTCGTTGTTGCCGAGATTGGTCGGGATGTCGAAGCCCACCCAGACCACGGTGACCAGGTCGGGGGTGAAGCCCGCGAACCAGGCATCGTTGAAATCCTGGGTGGTGCCGGTCTTGCCGGCGATCGCCCGGTTCAGCCCGGCGCCGGCCTTCACCCCGGTGCCGCGCTGCACCACGCCCTGCATCATGGTCACCACCTGGAACACGCTGGCCGGGTCGGCGATACCAGCGCGGCTGTCGATCAGTTCGGGCGGCCGGGCGGGGTCGTCGCAGCTCGCGCAGGCAATGCCCGGGGCGCGCCAGACCACGGTGCCCTCGCGGTCCTGCACCGTGTCGATCAGGGTCGGCACCACCTCTCTGCCGCCGGTCGCGAGCCCGGCATAAGCGCCTGCCAGGCGCAGCACGGTGGTGTCCACCGCGCCCAGCGCCGCCGGCAGCACCCGCGGCATGGCATCGACCACGTGGAAGGCGATCGCGGTCTGCGCCACCGACTCCATGCCGACCTTCTCGGCCACCCGGATGGTCACCAGGTTGAGTGATTTCTCGAGCGCGATCCGCAGCGGCACCGGGCCCAGGAAGTCGCCCTCGTAGTCGTTCGGTCGCCACCGGCCCGCAGCCCCCTGATCCACCACGAAGGGCGCGTCCAGGAAACGCTGGCTGGGCGGGATGTTCTGCTCCATCGCCGTCAGATAGACGAACGGCTTGAAACTGCTGCCGGGCTGACGGTTGGCCTGGGTGACGCGGTTTAACTGGCTGGTCTCGAAGCTCCAGCCGCCGACCAAGGCGAGCACCCGCCCGGTATTGGGGTCGAGCGAGACGAGCGCGCCCTGCACCGCCGGGATCTGGCGCAGCACCAGCCGCTCGGTGCGCGTCTCCCGGGCCGACACGGGGGCGGCCTCCACCATGACCACGTCGCCCGGCTGCGCCACCTCGGCCAGCCGCCGCGGCGCCGGACCCGGCTTGCCATCGCGCACCGGCCGCGCCCAGCCCAGATCGGCCAGCGCCAGCACCCCGGTGCGCGGCAGCGCGCCGCCGCGGTCGAGCCATCCGAGCTTCGCCTCGGTATCGGTTTCCTCCAGCACCACGGCGAGCTTCCAGGCCGGCGGCATCCCCGGCGGGCGTGGCAGGGCGGCCAGCCCGGTATTCCAGTCGGTCCGCAGCGCCGCCGGGCGTGCCGCAGCCCCGGGGCCGGGCCCCGCGTCCAGATGCGCGAGCGGGCCGCGCCAGCCACCATGGCCCCGATCATAGGCCATCAGCCCGTCGCGCAGCGCCGTTTCGGCGGCCGATTGCAGCGCGGGATCGAGGCTGGTGCGCACCATCAGCCCGCCCTGCGTCGTGGCATCGGCGCCGAAGCGGTCGATCAGCCGCCTTCGGACCTCCTCGGCGAACCAGTCCGACCCGGGCACCGTCTCCGGCCGGCGGAAGGTCGCGGCGACGATCGGCTGGGCCTTGGCCGCCTCGGCCTCGGCGGCGGTGATGGCGTGGTCGTCCGCCATCCGGTCGATCACCCAGTCCCGCCGGGCCTTGGCGGCGTCGGGGAAGCGGAACGGGTTGTAATTGTTCGGCGCTTTCGGCAGGGCGGCGAGGAAGGCGGCCTCCGGCAGGGTCAGCTCGTCGAGCGCCTTGCTGAAATACGCCTCCGCCGCCGCGGCCACGCCATAGGCCTGCAGACCCAGATAGATCTCGTTCAGATAGAGCTCGAGGATCCGCTCCTTCGACAGGCTCTCCTCGATGCGCAGCGCCAGGATCGCCTCGCGCGCCTTGCGGGCGATCGAGACCTCGTTGCCCAGCAGCATGTTCTTGGCGACCTGCTGGGTGATGGTGGAGGCGCCGATCGGCCGCCGCCCCTGCCCCATCTGGTGCAGGTTGGTCACTGCCGCGCGCAGGATCGCCAGGGGATCGACGCCGCGATGGATCCAGAAATTCTGGTCCTCGGCCGAGACGAAGGCCTGCTTCACCCGGTCCGGGATGGCGCTGTAGGGCACGAAGATGCGCCGCTCGGTCGCCAGTTCGGCGATCAGCCGGGAATCGCCGGCATAGACCCGGCTCATCACCCGCGGCTGGTAGTGGCGCAGCCCCTCCACATCCGGCAGGTCGGCGGAGAAATGCTGCCAGGCCGCGTAGCCGCCGATCGCCCCCAGCACCGCCAGCACCATCAGCAAGCCGAGCAGCGCGCTGGCCAGCCGCGCAACCCAGGCAAGCGGGAAGGACCGTCGCACCGGCTTGCGGGGCTTGGGGGATCTGGGG
>DAICZL010000776.1 GCA_027311165.1 bacterium | reverse complement strand
GCGGTGGCAGACTCCCCCCACGTCCGCTCTCACGTCGGAGGCCGGCGCGGGAACAAGCCGCGATGACCGATGCCGCCTCTCACCGCGCCCGCGCGACCGCCGACCAGCGCGCGGCGGCGGACCCGGCGGTCTCCGCCTTCGTCGCCGCCTCGGCCGGCTCGGGCAAGACCAAGCTGCTCACCGACCGGCTGCTGCGGCTGATGCTCGCCGGTGCCGATCCGGCGCGCATCCTGTGCCTGACCTTCACCCGCGCCGGCGCCGCCGAGATGGCGCTGCGGCTGCAGCGCCGGCTGGGCGAGTGGGTGGCGCGTGACGATGCCGCGCTGGATAGCGAGCTGCGCGCGCTGGGACTCGCGCCGGATGCGCCGCTGCGCGCCGCATCCCGCCGGCTGTTCGCCCGGGTGCTGGACCTGCCGGGCGGGATGCGCATCGACACCATCCACGCCTTCTGCCAGTCGCTGCTGCGGCGGTTTCCGCTGGAGGCGCGGCTGTCGCCGCATTTCCGGCTGGTGGACCCGGCGGATGCCGCGCTGGCGCTGGAGGCGGCGCGCGATGCCACTCTGGCCGGGGCCGAGGATGCCGGGCTGGGCGAGGCGCTGGCGCATCTGGCGGCGCTGGTCGGGGCGGACGGGTTCGCCGGGCTGGTCGGCCAGCTGCGCCAGGATGGCGAGCGCGGCGCCGGGTCCGAGGCGGGCGGGCGGCTGCAGGCCGCGCTCGCGCCCGGGCTGGCGTTGGCGGTCGCGGCGCAGCGGGCCGTGCTGGGCGTGCGCCATGACACCGAGGCGGCGCTGCTGGCCGAGGCCGCCGACTGGCCCGAGGCGGACATGGTCCGCGCCGCCGCGGCCGTGATCGCTGCGCGCGGATCTCCGACGATCGCCGCGCGGGCGGGGCAGATGCTGGCCTGGCTGGATCTGGCGCCGGCCACCCGTGCGGCGTGCTGGGGGGACTGGCACGACCTGTTCATGACCCGCGATGGCGGCCCGCGCCAGCCGGGCGGGATGATCAACAAGGCGCTGGCCGTTGCCGAGCCCGCTCTGGCCGAACGGCTCGCGGCCGAGGCCGGGCGGGTGGCCGCGGTCGAGGATGGCCGCCGCGCCCAGCGCCTGGCCGAGGCCTCGGCCGCGCTGCTCGCGCTCGCCGCCCCGGTGCTCGACCGCTACGCCGCGCGCAAGGCCGGGGCCGGACTGCTCGACTATGACGATCTGATCGGGCGCACCAGCGCGCTGCTGGTCGATCCGGGTGCGGCCTGGGTGCTGTACAAGCTCGACGGCGGCATCGACCATCTGCTGCTCGACGAGGTGCAGGACACCGCCCCGGCGCAATGGCACATCGCCAACGCGCTGAGCGGGGAGTTCTTCGCCGGCAGCGGCGCGCGCCCGGAGCGGCGGACGGTGTTCGCGGTGGGTGATGTCAAGCAGTCGATCTTCTCCTTCCAGGGTGCGGTGCCGGCGGAATTCGGCCGCTGGCGTGACCGCTGGCGGGGGCGGGCGGAGGCGGCCGGCGAGGTCTGGCGCGACACCGCGCTCGATGTCTCGTTCCGCTCGACCGCGCCGGTGCTGGCGCTGGTGGATGCCGTGTTCGCCGACCCGGTGGCGGCCCGGGGCGTGGTGGCACCGGGCGGCACGCTGCGCCATCTCGCCGACCGCGCGGCGCTGCCCGGGCGGGTGGAGC
>DAICZL010000775.1 GCA_027311165.1 bacterium | reverse complement strand
CCCCAGCAGGTTCAGGGCAAGCACGATGGCGACGGTGACGGCAGCGGCTCGTCCGCCAGCGCCGGCAAGCTGAACATCAAAGCCTAGCGCGACATCTGGCGAGGTTGTGCCCGACGGCCGGATCGCGCTCCGGAAGGAAGGGCATCGCCGGGCCGATCCATCTCACGGGCTGAAAATCGTTGCCGCCCGGATGGGCCCGACAGGGTTCCATCCGGGCGGCCGGCGCCGGTTATGCGCTGCACTCAGAGGTAATAGCCTACTCCGCAGACCTGGTTCCCGACCCGGGTAATGAACGTGACCTTGTGGACCGGTTCGCGAGAGCCGGGGCGAGGCCACATATATTCCACCTCGATGAACTTGCCCGGCCGTGCCACGGCCATCATCTCCTGGCCGAAGGCGACGCCGTGCAGGTCGTACTGGTCCTGCAGCTTCCGACCGATCTGCGTCTGATCGATGTGTGCATCCACCGTACCGTTCAGGCGTGCGCAGAACACGTACAGATCGCGGTCATGGAAACCGGCGGCGCCGCGGTTGAAATCCGCCAGCGCCTGGGCTTCGTTCGCCTTCAACGCCGCCACCGCACGCTCCAGCATCGCCTTTGCGTCGGCCGCGCTGCCATGTTCCTCGGCCAACGCGCCACCGGCGGCCAGGATCAGCAAGAAACCCGCGGCGATCGCCACGATATACCGGGCCAGTCCGTGTCGGGCCAAAGCTTGCCCTGCCTGCGCCTGTGCTGCCTGGGCTTGTCCGGCCGCGCCGCGTCGGGCGGTGCTGGATTGCGGGATGGTCATTCTCGGCTCCTCCACTGCGTGTACATCCCAATGGCATGCCGCCCCGCGGGGGGTGGCATGCCATCACGCCTGCCCGGCTCAGAAAATCAGCCAGGCGAACAGATAAAGCGTGTTGTTATCCGAGGCGTTGCGACCAAAGCCATCGTAGTTCTTCGCCGCGCCATTGAACTGCGTGTAGATCGTATACTGGGCGCCGAGCTTGAGGTTCACCCACGGACCGGCCCAGGAATCCGACTTGCCGAACGGCACCCAGTCTGCCTCCAGGATGAAGGCGTTGCTGTCGGGCTTGCCGTTCGCGCTGCCGGACAGCGGCCCCGGCGCATAGAGCAGCTGGTTGGCCGTACCCCAGGTCTTCTGCCACCCCACCGTGGCACCATAGGTCTGCTGGTACCAGTAGCTCGCGTTCAGCCGGATCTGGTCGAGCGAATTGGCGGATTGGCTGGAGACGCCGGCATTATACGAACCCTTCAGATTCTGGTCTTCGTGATTGTAGATGCCCAGCACCGTAAATATATTGCTGCCGTCACCGATATATTGATAGCCGCCATCGATCGCGTAGTCTGTATAACTATCATTACCCAGCGAGCCGGTTGCAAAGAAAGACGAGCCGCCAGGGTTGATGTTATTGGTCGGATTGATATTGGAGTGCAGCAGGATCCCACCGATATAGGCGTCCTGGCCGTTCCAGTTCCACTCATAGGCCACCCGCGCATAGGGCGCCGGATTGGCGGTGCTGCCCGGACCGTAGTTGTTGCCAGTCCAGCTCAGCAGCGACGGGCCATAGGTGTTGTACAATCCGGCTTCGGCGTAGAGCGCGCGGTTATACCAGGCATAGACGGTAGTGCCGATCGAATTGCCGATCAGCCCGCCAGCCAGCAGCGGCTGCGCACTCGGCGTCGGCACAAGTGCCGAGGCGACGTAGGGAAAGCCCCACGCATAGCTGGAATTGAACGGATCCTGGACGGTGGGGCCGTTGTTCAGATCGGCGCCCACCCGCAATTCGGAATCCCCGACATCGAAGGACTTGGTAGCCCGCAGGTCACTGTTATCCAGATGGAAGCTGCTGGCGATGCCGTTGAACGTGCCCTGGATCATCGCACCTGCGTAATCGTTGATCCGACCGGCCAGGAACACGCTGATCTGATCCATCGCGAAATTGCCGTTGGAACCGTAGTTATTGGCCGCCGGTGCTCCCTGACCCTTGTTGGTGTTGCTGTAGGACCCGAGCAGCATCAGTGAAACCGGCATCGCCGCCTGCCAGCCATCGCCGCCGGTCTGGGTATAGCCGCTGATCTTGAACGCGCGGCCGAACGCCGTGAGCTGGGGTCCGAAGGCACCGATATGGCAGGCGGTGCAGGGCTGGCCGGTCTGCATCGCGAAACTCGGCAATGCGGCGGCAGGCAACGGCGTGAGCAGCACACCCAGCAGACCGATCAGCAGCAGCGTGGCCCGCGACAGCCCGGCCGGACTGCGCAAAAACGGGCGGCGCAAAGACTGGCGCAACATGGTCCTCTCCTTCAAAGCCGGACGCGGCATCACCGCGCGCCGGAGCGTGGTCTCGGCCGCAACGCCTGCGCCCGATCCCTAACACCCGCCAAGGACGACACTTCCTCGGATGATCCCCTGGATCACTCTCGTCCCCGCCATCCCGCGGGGACGAGACGGGCGGTCGACGCCTCAGTGCAGCGTCGACAGATATTCGATCAGGTCGGCGCGCTTGGCGTCGTCCTTCAGCCCGGGATAAGTCATGATCGTACCCGGAACGACCGCGCGCGGGTTGGTCAGATACCGGTCGAGCGTCGCCGCGTCCCATACCAGGGCGGATTTCTCATTCGCCGCCGAGTAGTGGAACCCCGCTTCCTGGCCCGCCTTGCGTCCGACCACGCCGAACAGGCTGGGACCGGTCATGTTCCGCCCCGCCTGCACCGCGTGGCAGATGCTGCATTGCGACTTGAATACCGCCTGGCCCGCCTTGGCATCCGCCCCGAGGGCCGGGGCCGCCACCACAAAACTGGCGCCGGCCAGCAGAACCGCCCCGAGGGCCATCCCGCGCGCATGATCTCCGATCCGCATCAACCCGATCATCATTCCTGCTCCTGTCTATAACAGCGCCACCCTGACCTGCGGGTGAGCGCGCGGCCTTGATATGGATCAACACGCCCGGGACATTATCGCTCCCTCATTTTTACGATTTTTCAGCCTCCCGGGGGTAGAAATCCGGCCTAGACGAACGGGGCGTCGGAACCGGACCCACTCCGATCCGGCCAGCTCGATCCGCCCGCCTGGCTGCAATCGCCCCGACCCTCTGGGCCGATAACCTGACGCTCGGGAGCCAATCCCCGGGATCGCGCCATCAGAGCTGCACCAACCATCGCCAGGAGCCCCCCCCCGCATGTCACGATTGATCAGCAGCCTGCGCCATCCCGGCCTCACTCTCAGACTGCTGCTGATCGTCGTGACCTCGGTGGTATCGCTCGGCATCGTCGCCGGGTTCACCGCCTATGAGCGCTACCAGACGCTGCGGGAGGCGCGGGTCGCCCGGCTGCGCTCGGTCACCGAGGAAGCGGTCTCGCTCGCCGCCGATCTCGACCGGCAGGTGCAGGCGGGCAAGCTGACCCAGGCGCAGGCCCTGTCCCTGTTCCGCGATACGGTCCGACCGATGCGCTACGATGGCGGCACCGGTTACCTGTTCGGCTACGACATGAACGGGGTGACGCTGATCCTGGGCCCCACCCCTCAGGTCGAAGGCACCAACCGCTACGACCTCGCCGACGCCTATGGCACCCATTTCACCCGCGACCAGATCGCGGCCGCGCGGCGGGGCGGCGGGGAGGTCACCTATTATTATCCGAAGCCGGGCGGAACGGTGCCTCTGCCGAAGCTCAGCTACATCGTGCCGTTCGCGCCGTGGAATATCTATGTCGGCTCCGGCATGTACATGGACGATCTGCGCGCCGAGGTGCTGCGCAGCCTGGGCCGCACCTTCCTGGTGATGGCAGGCCTGCTCGCGGCCTCGGCGGGAATTGCCTGGACCGTCGCGCGGGGCATCGTCGGTCCGCTCCGCCGCCTGGAAGGCAGCATGGTGCGGCTGGCCGCCGGGGATCTCGCCGCGCCGGTCGCTGATACCGCCCGCAGCGACGAGATCGGGCGCATGGCGCGGGCGATGGAGGTGTTCAAGCGCAACGCCGCCGACCGCGCCCGGCTGGAGAGTGAGCAGCAGCGCCTCGCCGTCGGCGCGGAGCAGCAGAAGCGGGCCGCCCTGATGGCCCTGGCCGAGCGCTTCGAGACCAGCGTCGGCGCCATCGTCGGCGTGGTCGCCGGGGCTTCCGGCCAGCTGGAACAGACCGCACGCACCCTGTCGGAGACGGCCGCCGAAGCGACCAGCCAGGCCCAGGCGGTGGCCGGCACCTCGGCCGAGACCGGTGCCAACGTGCAGACCGTCGCCGCCGCCACCGAGCAGCTCAGCGCCTCGATCAGCGAGATCGGTGCGCGGGTCAGCCAGTCGGCGCAGATGGCCGCCCGCGCCGCGGCGGATGCAAAACGCACCGATGCCACGGTGAAAAGCCTGTCCGAAGGCGCGCAGAAGATCGGCGAGGTGATCGGGCTGATCCAGAACATCGCCGCGCAGACCAACCTGCTGGCACTGAACGCGACGATCGAGGCGGCGCGGGCGGGCGATGCCGGCAAGGGCTTCGCCGTGGTCGCCTCCGAGGTCAAGAGCCTCGCCACCCAGACGGCGAAGGCGACCGAGGAGATCGGCGCGCAGATCGCCGCCATCCAGACCGTGACCGCCGAGGCGGTGCAGGCGATCCAGGGCATCGGCGGGACGATCACCGAAATGACCACGGTGTCCGGCACCATCGCCACCGCGGTAGAGCAGCAGGGAGCCGCGACGCGGGAGATCGCGAACAGCGTCGGCCATGTCTCGCGCGGGGCGAACGAGATGTCCGGCCATATCGGCAGCATGACCGAGGCCTCAATCGAGGTCGGCAGGGCGGCTGGGCAGGTGCTGGGCGCGGCAAGCGACCTGTCGGCCCAGTCGGCCAGGCTGCGCGCGGAGGTTGGGGGCTTCCTGGCGACGGTGCGGGCGGCTTAGCGAAATCCTGCCCTGCCGGCCCGGCAGTCACACACGGCCAGGGCA
>DAICZL010000774.1 GCA_027311165.1 bacterium | reverse complement strand
CGCCTCAGCTCAGCGCGCCTCAGCTCAGCGCGCCTCAGCTCAGCGCGCCGCGGCCGGGTCCGCCCGGGCGGGACCCGCCATAGCCCCGCCGGCCGTGCCGATCGGGGCGGCTGGCAGGCTCGGGCGTCCCGGATCGGTCCCTCCGGACCAGGCCTGCGCCGCAACGCGATCGCCCCGCAAATCCGCTTCAACCGGTTCCGATCGCGCTCCAGCTCACTGTTTCGGCGAGCGATCCTGTCGCGCTTCAAGCCGGCCCTGATGCGATATTGCGATAGAGCAACATCTGATTGGATGGACTCATCCGATCGGATGAATTTGCTCAGTAAAACAAGTAAGCAAGAACGGTGGCCGATCGTCTTTCAGATCGGGCACCGCTGTAGAGCAACATCCGAGCGAATGGACTCATCCGATCGGACGAATTTGCCCGGTAAAACAAGTAAGCAGGATCGGTGGCCGATCGTCCATCAGATCGGGCACCGCTCCACAGCAACATCCGATCGGATGAACGCGTCCGATCGGAGAGAGCCGCCCGGTAGAACAGCCAGCAGAGGCGATCGCCGATCGTCGGCCGGATCGGCTGGCGCGCTAATGCGCCGCCGCCCAGTTCCGCCCCGCGCCGGTCTCCACCACCAGCGGCACCGACAGGGTCGCCGCCGCTTCCATCACCCGCTTCGCGGTCGCGGCCAGCGCGTCGGCCTCGGCCTCGGGCGCCTCGAACAGCAATTCGTCGTGCACCTGCAGCAGCATCCGCGCGGTCAGGCCGGCCTGCCGCAGGGCCGCCGGCAGCCGCACCATGGCGCGCTTGATCACATCGGCCGCGCCGCCCTGCAGCGGCGCGTTGATCGCCTGGCGTTCGGCATAGGCGCGGCGGGCCTGGTTCTTCTCGGCGATGCCACCGATCCAGCAGCGCCGGCCGAACGGGGTCAGCACATAGCCCTGGGCGCGCGCCTCCTCGCGGGTGCGCTCCATATAGGCGCGGATTTCCGGGTAACGGGCGAAATAGGCGTCGATATAGCTGCGCGCCTCGCCCGGGGTGATGCCCAGCTGGCGGGCCAGGCCGAAGGCGCTGATGCCGTAGATGATGCCGAAATTGATCGCCTTGGCCCGCCGCCGCGTCATCGGGTCCATGCCCGCCATCGGAATGGCGAACACCTCGCTCGCGGTGCGGGCGTGGATGTCCTCGCCGCGGGCGAAGCTCTCCTTCAGGGCCGGGATGTCGGCCACGTGGGCCAGCAGGCGCAGCTCGATCTGGGAATAATCGGCGCTGACCAGCACATGGCCCGGCTCGGCGATGAAGGCGCGGCGGATGCGGCTGCCTTCCTCGGTACGCACGGGGATGTTCTGCAGGTTGGGATCGGTCGAGGACAGCCGCCCGGTGCTGGCGACCGCCATGGCGAAGCTGGTATGCACCCGCCCGGTTTCGGGGTTGATCTGCTCCACCAGCGCGTCGGCATAAGTGGATTTCAGCTTCGCCAGCTGCCGCCAGTCCAGCACCCGCGCCGGCAGGTCGTGGCCCTGCTCGGCCAGGCCCTGCAGCACCGAGGCATCGGTGCCCCAGGCGCCGGTCTTCATCCGCTTGCCGCCCGGCAGCCCCATCTCGTCGAACAGCACCTCGCCCAGCTGCTTGGCGCTGCCCAGGTTGAAGTCGTGCCCGGCCAGGCGGTGGATGTCGGCCTCGATCACCGCCATGCGCCGGGCGAAATCGACCGACATCCGCCGCAGATCCTCGGCATCCACCTTCACCCCGGCGCGTTCCATCGCCAGCAGCACCGGCACCAGGCGGCGTTCCACCTGTTCATACAGCGCGAGCGCGTGATTGACCCGCAGCAGCGGTCGCAGCCTCTGCCACAGCCGCAGGGTCACATCGGCGTCCTCGGCGGCATAGGCGGTGGCGCGGTCGGGCGGCACCGCGGCGAAGGGCACCCGGGCGCGGCCGGTGCCGGTCACCTCGTCATAGCTGATCGGAGTATGGCCGAGATGCAGGCGCGAGAGCTCGTCCATGCCATGGCCGTGCAGCCCCGCCTCCTGGGTGAAGGAAATCAGCATGGTGTCGTCGATCGGGGTGATGGTGGCGATCCCCGCCCGGCCCAGCACCATCAGGTCGAACTTGGCGTTCTGCAGCACTTTCAGCACCGAGGCATCGGCGAGCAGCGGCGCCAGCAGATCGAGCGCGAGTTCGGCCGCCATCTGGACCGGCTGTGCCGCCGCCGGGTCGAGCAGGGTGGCATCGGGGCCGGTGTGGCGCAGCGGCACGTAGCAGGCCCGCCCGGGGGCGGTGGCCAGCGAGAATCCCACCAGCTGGGCGCGCATCGCGTCCAGCCCGTCGGTCTCGGTGTCCAGCGCCACCACGCCGGCGCGGCGCGCCTCGGCGATCCAGGCCGCGAGATCGGCGGCCTCGGTCAGCATCGAATACCCGCTGAACGGCGCATCGGGCGCGGCGGCGGGCGGGGCCGGTGCGCCGTTC
>DAICZL010000767.1 GCA_027311165.1 bacterium | reverse complement strand
CCGCCCGCCCGCGCCCCTGCATCCAGTAAACCTGGGCGAGCTCCCCCTCGGCGCAGACCTTCGCGTCGTGATTGCCGTAGAGCGAGGCATGGTGGCGGTAGTTGCCGCGCTCGTAGATCGCCAGCCCCGCGGCGATGTGGTGACAGCAGCCGGGGAAATCGGCGATCTCGAAATGCACCGCCCAGTTGCAGTGATGCGCCTGCAGCAGCAGATCGGCGTCCTGGCGTTCGACGGCGCGGGCCAGCAGCGTCTTGGCCGACCGGTGCATGACCGGCACGTCCTGCGCCAGCCGCCACCAGCCCCAGTAGATCGGGAAATGCGAGTGGTGCTCCGGCAGATGCTGGCACATCTCATAGGCCTGGTCGTACAGCGCCCGCGCCTCGGTCGAGCCGGGGCCGCGCAGGGCGATCAGCACCGGGCCGAGCAGGGCGATCAGTTCCAGCCTGCGTTCCAGATTGGCCGGGTCGGCGGGCAGCGTCTCGGCCGCGGCCAGGCCGCGCTGGAGCAGCCGGCTCGCCTCCAGCAGCGCCGAGCGGCCAAGGCTGCGCCGCCCCGCGCGCAGCCACAGCGGCACCGCCTGATCGGCCAGTCCGGCCTGGGTGAGATGCTGGGCGAGCAGTTCGGGCTGCAGCCGCACCCCGTCCGGGTCGCGCGCCTGCAGCGCCTCGGCGACGCGGGCATGCAGTTCGCGCCGGCGCTCGCGCAGGATACTGTCATAGGCGGCATCGCGCACCAGCGCATGGCCGAAGGCGAGCCAGTCCCGCCCCTCGTCGCGGATCCGGTGCAGCACCCCGGTGCGGCACAGCGTCGCCACCGCCGCCGCCAGCTCGGGCTCCGGCAGCGCCGGGGCGGCGGCCAGGATATCGGGCCGCACCCGCCGCCCCACCACCGCGGCGACCTGCGCCACCTGCTTGGCGGTGCCGGAATGATCGAGCCGCGACATCAGGGCCTCGTGCAGCGAGGCCGGGATGCTGACCGGACCGAGCTCTTCCAGGGCGAGGCCGCTCCAGTCCTCGCCACGGCGCTGGCCCATCACGGCGCGCAGGAATTCCTCGACGAACAGCGGCACCCCGTCGGTCTTGCGCGCGATCAGGCTGACGATCTCGCCGGGCACGCGCTGGCCGCCGAACAGGCTGCGCACCATCAGGGCGAAATCCTGCTCGCGCAGCCGCGCCAGGCGCAGCAGCCGCGCGCCCGGAAGCGCGGCATAACGCTCCACCTCCTCGCCATCGCGGGCGGTCAGCACCAGCAGCACCCGCCGCCCGGCGAGCGCGCCCGCCAGATACTCGATCAGCTCGTGGGAGGTGGGATCGAGCCAGTGCAGATCCTCGACCACCAGGCATAGTGGCTGCTCATCGGCCAGCGCCAGCAGCTGCGCGGCCAGGGTGTGGCGGATCAGCGCGCGCAGCTGCGCCGGCGGCAGCCGCGGCCCCTCATCCTCCGACCGCAGGCCGAGCAATTGTTCCAGCAGCATCGCCGCCGGCGCGCGGTCTTCCGCCGCGCCCCGCAGCACCGCGGCCAGGCACGCCCGGCGGATCTCCAGCGGATCGGCATCATCGAGCCCGGCCAGCGCACGGAACCAGGCAAGGACCGGACGCAGCGGGCTGTCCCCGTCGAAGGGCGAGGCAGCCAGGCGCACGGCGCGCGCGCGCCGCGGAGCCTCGTCCGCTCGCGCCCCTGGCGCGGCAAGCCCACCAGCCCCTGGCGCGGCGGCCCCACCCGAGCCCGGCGAGATACGCCCGGCGAGGAAGCTGCCGACCAGGCGCGACTTGCCGATGCCGGCCTCGCCGACGACCACCACCACCCCGCCCTGCCCGGCCACCGCCTGCTGCCAGGCGACATCGAGCGCGGCAAGCTCCGCCTCACGCCCGAACAGCGGGGTCAGATAGACCGCACCGGACCCGGAGCCCTCGGCTGCCTGGGCCGCTTCGCGCAGGACCTGGAACGCCGGCTGCGGGTCGGTGAAACCCTTCAGGGACCGCTCGCCCCGCGGCTCACAGACGAACAGCGTGCCGATGCGGGCATGGGTCGCCTCGGAGATCATCACCCCGTTGGGCGGGGCGAGGCCCTGCAGCCGCGCCGCGAGATTGGGCGTGGAGCCGGTGACCGAGCGCTTCTCGTCGGTACCGCCGGCGAGCAGGTCGCTGACCACCACGCTGCCGGTCGCCACCCCGATACGCACCCGCAGCGGCTCCCCCGCCGGCGTGTCGATCCGCCCGATCAGGCCGACGATCTCGAGCGCGGCCCGCACGCCCCGCTCGGTATCGTTCTCATGCGCCACGGGATAGCAGAAATAGGCCAGGATGCCGTCTCCGACCACGCGGGCGATATGGCCGCCGAAACGCCCGATCACGCTGCCGCACAATTCCCGGTAGGCCATCAGCACATCGATCAGATCCTCGGCGTCCAGCCGTTCGCCGAGCGCCGAGCTGTCCACGAGATCGATGAACATGACCGTGAGCGGCCGCCGCTCCGGCAGGGTGCGCGAGGCGGCAGCCGGCCCGGCGGGCAGCGGCACGGTCGTCAGCGCCCGGCGGAAGCGCTTGCGCTCGCCGATGGTCAGACCGATCTCGCGCAGATCCGCATCGGTCAGCTCGACGAGCTGATCGGGCTCGATGCCCTGGGCCCGGAAGGTCTCGAGATGGCGCTCGAGCCCGACGCTGCGCAGCCATGCTTCCATCGCGGCGCAGTATCCCGCTGCGGTGGCGATGTTACAATCGGTGATCGCCGCCGCAACCGGCGGTCCTGGCGGGGTTCGCCCGGTGGGGGCATGCCACCAGGGCAAGGCCACCTCTCTCCACCCTCTGGAAACCCGCGAGGCTCGGACGGTCCCTGAACCAGGCGTTTCCTGGGAGGTCTCGCAGCCCAGCGTGTCCAGGGTGCCACTTGCCGGCGGATCGGCCGTCGACCATCCGGTGAGCCATCTGAACGGCCTGTCGGCGCGGGCCGTGCGGGGGGCGCAGGCCCCGGTCCTGCCTGATCCTTCCGCCATTTCCCGGCCAGGCTGGACGATCCGCCGCCAGAAACCCCTTCAGCGGCGATAGGGCTGCGGCAGCAGCGCGCGAACCGGGAGCTTCAGCAGGCCCTCCGTCCCGCCGCGCGGATCGGGCAGGATCACCAGCGCGTCGGGCGCATGGTCGGCAAACATTTCGCGACAGGCCCCGCAGGGCGCCACCACGGCGATGCGCTGATCGGCTTCCTCGGGCTTGGGGAAACGCACCGCCACCACGGTATCGACGCTGCCATCGCCATCGAGGATGGCGCGGCCGAGTGCCACGGCCTCCGCGCAGACCGACAGCCGCCCGACGGTCGCGCCCAGATGCAGCCCGGTCCAGACCCGCCCGTCACGGCCGCGCAGCGCGGCGGCGACGGTGTGCCAGAACGGCCGGTGATGGGCGCGCATGGTCGCCTGTGCCTGGGCGACCAGGGCATAATCGGCCTCGGTCAGCGGCAGCCCGTCGGCGACCGCTCCGACATGGTGTGCCCTGGGCGGCGGAAACTCAGTCAGCCGCCTCGGCCTCCTCGCCCGGTTCCGGCCGCACCAGCATCATGTTGGCGACCACGCCGGCCTGGTCGCGCACCTTCTTCTCGATCGCATCGGCGAGATCGGGGCGGTCGCGCAGGAACTGCTTGGCGTTCTCGCGGCCCTGGCCGATCCGCTGGCTGTCATGGCTGAACCAGGAACCCGACTTCTCCACCACGCCCGCCTTCACGCCGAGATCGACCAGCTCGCCCACCTTGCTGATGCCTTCGCCATACATGATGTCGAACTCGACCTCGCGGAAGGGCGGCGCCAGCTTGTTCTTCACCACCTTGACCCGGGTCTGGTTGCCCACCACCTCGTCGCGGTCCTTGATGGCGCCGATCCGCCGGATCTCCATGCGGACGGAGGCGTAGAATTTCAACGCGTTACCGCCCGTCGTGGTCTCCGGATTGCCGAACATCACGCCGATCTTCAGGCGGATCTGGTTGAGGAAGATCAGCATCGTTTTGCTGGTCGAGACATGGCCGGTGAGCTTGCGCAGCGCCTGGCTCATCAGCCTGGCATGCAGCCCCACATGGCTGTCGCCCATCTCGCCTTCCAGCTCCGCCCGCGGCACCAGCGCCGCGACGCTGTCGATCACCAGCACGTCCACCGCGCCCGAGCGCACCAGCGTGTCGCAGATCTCGAGCGCCTGCTCGCCGGTATCGGGCTGGCTGATCAGCAGATTGTCGACATCGACATGCAGCTTGCGGGCATAGCTCGGATCGAGCGCGTGCTCGGCGTCGATGAAGGCGCAGGTGCCGCCGCGCTTCTGCGCCTCGGCGATGGCGTGCAGCGCGAGCGTGGTCTTGCCCGAACTCTCCGGACCGTAGATCTCGACCACCCGGCCGCGCGGCAGCCCGCCGATACCGAGCGCGAGATCGAGCCCGAGCGACCCGGATGGGATCACCTCGATCTGCTCGCTGCCCGGGCGGGCGCCCATGCGCATGATCGAGCCCTTGCCGAAGGCGCGCTCGATCTGTGCGACCGCGGCATCAAGCGCCTTGTTTTTTTCCATCTATGCTCGCCCTCCAGCGATCCATACCACCTATTGGGGTATTGTGTGGCCACACTTCGCTTGTGGCTTGTCGAGGCGCGGACTGTCTCACGAAAAGGAGCGTCGCCGCAACTGCATTGGTTAAGCCCCCTTAAAGCTTTGTTTGCTATATGTTCGTGTTCGTGACCGTGGCAAGAACTTATTAAGAACGTCGGTCGCCACATCGCGGACCAGAGAGTCTCCGGACCAGACCATCTTCACCAGACCGTCTTCAGCGGGCGAATCTTCAGCCCATGAAGCAGGATGCTTGAACCAATGCCTGGTGACCAAGGGCCGGGGGACCAAGGGCCGCACGACCAGGGGCCGCACGACCAGGGGCCGGTGGCGCCGGCCGATCGGGCCCGGTCCTTCCGGACGGGGCCGGGACCGGGACCGCCGCCGCGCGCCGGACCAAAAATCCCGCCACGCCGGCCGATCCTGTGGCCCACGTCACAGCCGCCCGGCCGTCCTCGTGCGAACAGGACCGCAGCGCAGGCGGCCTGTCGCCTGCGCCGCGATCCGGGACCAGGCCGATGCGCGCCAATGTCGCCACGATCATCGCATTCCTCGCCGGGCTCGCGGCTGTGTCCGCAGCGCAGCGTGCCGGCACCCCGATCAGCGGCGCCGCCGCGTTCCGCCTGTTCGCCGCCCGCGGCTGCATGCCGGCGGCGGAAGGCCAGAGCTCTGCCGCCCGGGCTCTCTGGAATCCGCCGCGGAGCTGAGGGTAGTAACCCCGAGGGCGAAGGATCTCAGGGGCCGGGACCAGGCCCGGGTCCGGCGGCCGAGCCCCGGCCTTGCCCCATCGCTGGCCCGATGACGCCCCGGCCCGGCCTTCCTTTCCCCGCCGCCGCGATGCTAAACGCCCGCCATGACCGTTCCGTTCAGACAAGCCGCGCTGGAGCCCGAAGCCGCCACCGGGCTGATCCTGGCGCTGCCCAAGGGCCGCATCCTGGCCGAGTGCGGCAAGCTGCTGGCCCGCGCCGGCATCCACCCCGCCGCCGACTACACCGACGAGGACAGCCGCCGGCTGCGCTTCCCCACCGCCGATCCGGCGCTCGACGTGGTGCGCGTGCGCCCCTTCGACGTCGCGATCTTCGTCGCCTTCGGCGGCGCGCAGCTCGGCATCTGCGGCGCCGACGTGCTGATGGAATTCGACTATCCGGAGATCTACGCCCCGCTCGATCTCGGCATCGGCGCCTGCCGCGTCTCGGTGGCCGGGCCGGTCGATCCGGATGGCGTGCCCGGCGGCGCCGACGACCCCGCGCGCTGGTCGGTGGTGCGCGTCGCCACCAAATACCCTTCCATCGCCCGCCGCCATTTCGCCGCCCGCGGCATCCAGGCCGAGGTGGTGCATCTGAACGGGGCGATGGAACTGGCCCCCAGCCTGGGGCTCGCGCGGCTGATCGTCGATCTGGTGCAGACCGGCTCCACCCTGAAGGCCAACGGGCTGCGCGAGACCGAGGTGATCGCCCCGATCACCAGCCGGCTGATCGTCAACCGCACCGCGCTGAAGACCCGGCCGGAGGCGCTGGGCGCCTGGATCGAGCGCTTCCGCACCGCGCTGGCCGGCGCATGAGGCGCCTTTCCACCACCGATCCCGGCTTTCCCGCCGCCTTCGCCGCGCTGCTGGCCGAAGCACGGGAAACCACCGAGGACGTCGCCGAGGCGGTACGCGCGATCATCGCCGCGGTGCGCCGCGACGGCGATGCCGCGCTGATCGACCTCACCGCCCGGTTCGACCATCAGACCCTCACCCCGGCGACGCTGCGTATCGGCCCGCAGGAGATCGCCGCGGCGGCGGCGGCAGTGCCGGCGGAACTGCACGCCGCACTCGACCTGGCCGCCACCCGGATCGAGGCGTTCCACCAGGCCCAGCGCCCCGCCGATCTGCGGATGACGGATGCGGCGGGGCTGAGCCTCGGGATGCGCTGGACGCCGCTCGATGCGGTCGGGATCTACGTGCCGGGCGGCAAGGCCGCCTATCCGTCCTCGGTGCTGATGAACGCCCTGCCGGCGCGGGTGGCCGGGGTGGGGCGGATCGCGATGTGCGTGCCCTGCCCGGGAGGGGTGCTCAATCCGCTGGTCCTCGCCGCGGCCAGCCGCGCGGGCGTATCCGAGATCTACCGCGTCGGCGGGGCCCAGGCGATCGCGGCGCTCGCCCACGGCACCGCGACGATCGCCCCGGTGGACCGCATCGTCGGGCCCGGCAACGCCTATGTGGCGGAGGCCAAGCGCCAGGTGTTCGGCCATGTCGGCATCGACGGCGTCGCCGGCCCGTCGGAGGTGGTGATCCTGGCGGATGCGGCCAACCGGCCGCGCCACGTGGCCCTCGACCTGCTGGCCCAGGCCGAGCACGACGAGGCGGCGCAGGCGATCCTGATCACCGATGATGCCGGCTTCGCCGATGCCGTCACCGAGGCCGTCGCCGCCGAACTTCCCACCCTGCCGCGCGCCGCGATCGCCGGGGCCAGCTGGCGGACCCATGGCGCGGGGATCCTGGTGCGCGACTGGGAGGAGGCGGCGGGGCTGGTGGACCGGCTGGCCCCGGAGCATCTGCAGATCATGACCGAGGCGCCGGCGGCGCTGTTCGGCCGTATCCGCCATGCCGGCGCGGCGTTCCTGGGGGCGTTCTGTCCGGAGGCGCTGGGCGACTACATCGCCGGGCCGAATCACGTCCTGCCGACCGGGCGCACCTCGCGCTTCGCCTCCGGCCTGTCGGTGTTCGACTTCGTCAAGCGCACCACCTGGATCGCCGCGGACGAGGCTGGGC
>DAICZL010000763.1 GCA_027311165.1 bacterium | reverse complement strand
GGGCACGGCCTGTTGGGCACGGCCTGTTGGGCACGGCCTGTTGGGCACGGGGCGGTCTTCCTGGCCCGGATGATCCTCCGCCGCGCCCGCCAGATCAACCGATCCGCGCGCCGCTTCCCGCAAGACCACGCTTCCGGCCCGAAGCTCTGCACCGCTGCGCCCGCTCGCCGCCCCGGGCGATGATCGCAATGCCGTTTGGGGTCATGGCGAGCCCCCGGCCCCCCGTCCGGGGCGGGCCCTCTCAGACATCGAGGAACACGGTCTCCCGCGCGCCCTGCAGATGGATGTCGAAGAGATAGACCACCGCGCCCTCGCGCTCCAGCCGCGATGCCATCAGGGTCTGGCGCCGCTGCGGCTGCTCGATCAGGCCGAGCACCGGGTCGGACGCGTTGGCCGCCGCCTCGTCGGCGAAATACATCCGCGTCTGCAGGCCGGTATTGATCCCCCGCGCGACCAGAAAGAAGCTGACATGCGGGGCCATGGTCCGGCCGTTGCGCCCTTCCACCCGGCCCGGCTTCACCGTCTCGAACCAGTACAGTCCGGTGGCGAAATCGGTGCCGGCCCGCCCCCAGCCATGGAAGGCGCCATCCCTGGGCTTCGCCTGGCGATCGGCCGGGTGATCGTAGCAACCGGCCGCGTTGGCCTGCCAGATCTCGAGCAGGACATCCGTGCAGGGATGGCCGACGCCGTCGAACACATGGCCCTCGATGCGGATCCGTTCGCCCAGCGCCTGCGGCCCGGCCAGGACATTGCCGTAGTCACGGGCGAACATCTCGAAACCCGCCTGGCGGGGAATGAGCCCGATATGAACATAGGGCCCGGCGGTCTGCGAGGGCGTCTCGCGCAGCGGGAAGCCCGCGCGCGGATCAGGCCCGATCCCGGTTGCCATTTCAGTTCCCCTGGAGCCGGTTCTCGAACACGGTGGACCGGCGGCCGCGCAGCACGATGTCCCACCGGTAGGCGATCGCATCGAGCGGCACGGTCGAGGCCAGATCGAGCGCGGCCACCAGCCTCGTGCGCGCCGCCGGATCGGGGATCGTGCCCAGGATGCTGTCATGGGGGATCAGCGGATCGCCCTCGAAATACATCTGGGTGATCAGCCGCTGCACGAAGCCGCTGCCGAAGAGCGAGAAATGGATGTGCGAGGGCCGCCAGCTGTTGAGATGGTTGCGGAACGGATAGGCGCCCGGCTTGATGGTGCGGAACGCATAGCCGCCCTCGGCATCGGTGATCATCCGCCCGCAGCCGCCGAAATTGGGATCGATCGCGCCGAGAGAGCTGTCGTTGCGGTGCCGGTAGCGCCCGCTGGCATTGGCCTGCCACACTTCCACCAGCGTGTGCGCCACGCCCCTTCCCGCTTCGTCGAGCACCCTGCCATGGACGATGATGCGCTCGCCCACCGGCGCGCCGTCCTGGCGGTAGTTCAGCGTCAGGTCGTTGTCGAGCGCCCCGAGATCGGCCCGGTCGAAGCGCGGGCCGGTCACTTCCGAGAGCGAGTTCTCGACGGACAGCAGCGCCAGCCGCGGCGAGCGCAGCACGCTGGTCTTGTAGCCCGGCGTCAGGGGCGGCGGATGCAGATCGCGGTCGCGCGGAATGAACTCGGCATCGGGCGTCATGCGCGCTCCCCCCTCTCCGCCGCCCCGCTTCCGGCAGGGAAGGCGGAACCGGCCGAAGCGGCGATCGCCGCCGCCGGCCCGAATTCCCTCCTCGCCGGCCCGATCCGCGACGCCGGCCCGATCCGCGACACCGGCCCGATCCGCGACGCCGGCCCGGTTCCGCCGCTGGCCGCTTCCCGCCCCGTTCCGTGCCCGAAGGCGGGGTCGGGAACGATGGCCGACCCGCCGGAAG
>DAICZL010000760.1 GCA_027311165.1 bacterium | reverse complement strand
GTTCCGGCTGAGACCATCCGGCCGGGGGCGGGTGGCGCGGGCGGACCGGGGCCGGAACGGTCCTCGTCCGGGCCTTCGGTGCGGCGCCCGGCCGGGGCTTGTCGCAGTGCGAAAATGGCGTTGACAAGACGCCGCCGAGCCCGCAGCGTGTCATGCAAGGAGATCAGGGCAGCGCTGCCCGCCGATGGTATCTCCGCACCCATCCGAACACAGCGTGTGGCAATGTCGCCGGCAGCAGGGTTGCTGACGGTCGCCGTGCATAGATCCGGGAACAGCAGCTTCGTGGCAGCGCAGACCGTGCGTATCGGCATCCTGTTTTCCGCGTCCGGTCCGTATAACGCGGCCTCGCGCTCGATGCTCAATGGCGCATTGCTCGCGGTCGGGCAGATCAACGATGCACCCGCCGCCGCGGTGCGGCTGGAACCGGTGATCGCCGATCCGGGCGGCGACCTCGCGCGCTATCCTGCTCTGTGTGCCGACCTGCTCGGCCAGGGCGTCCGCCATGTCGTCGGCTGCTACACCTCGTCCTCGCGCAAGGAGGTGATCCCGCTGTTCGAAAAGCACGACGCGCTGCTCTGGTACCCTTCGCATTACGAAGGATTCGAGAGCGCGGCGAACGTGATCTATACCGGCGCGGTGCCCAATCAGCATCTGATGCCGCTGGTCGACCATATGATGCGCCATCAGGGCAAGCGTGTCTTCTGCATCGGGTCCAACTACATCTGGGCCTGGGAGAACAACCGCATCCTGCGTGAGAACGTGCTGCTGCGCGGTGGTTCGGTACTGGCCGAACGCTATTTCGCGGTGGGCGAGACCGATTTCGAGCAGGTGATCGGCGCGATCGTGGAGGCGCGGCCGGATTTCGTGTTCAGCACGCTGATCGGCACCTCGGCCTACCGCTTCCTGCGCCGCTTCCGCACGGTCTGCGCCGGCAGCGGCATCGACCAGGCGCAGGCGATGCCGGTGGCGAGCTGCAGCCTCTCGGAACCCGAACTCGAGGAAATCGGCCCCGAGGCGGTGGAGGGGCAGCTGAGCTCCAGCGTTTATTTCTCCTCGGTCGCCACCGCCCGCAATGCCGCCTTCGTGGCCGAATACGATGCCCGGTTTCCCGCCGGCCCGGCTGTCGGCGCCGATGCCGAGGCATCCTATGTCGCGGTGATCCTGCTCGCCCGGGCGCTCGCCGCTGCCGGCGGAACCGCGATCGAGGCGGTGAAGCAGGCCGTCGCCCATCAGCGGATCGAGGCGCCGCAGGGCGAGGTGTGGATCGATCCGGAGACGCTGCACGCCTGGCTTACCCCGCGCATCGGCCGGTCCAACCGCGAGGCGCGGTTCGACATCGTCACAGGCGCGTCCCGGCCGATCCGCCCCGACCCCTATCTGGTGTGGCATTCGGCGCGGTTCGACGCCGCCTCCGCCGCGCCGACGCTGCGGGTCGCCTCGTGATGGGGCAGCGGCTGATCCAGAATTTCCGCGGCTGCCGGGCCTTCATCCAGGTGCGGCCGGGCACTGCGATCGAGACGCTGGAGGCGACGCTGATACGCCTCGGCGTCGCCCCGGCGGTGGTCCCCCTCGTTGGGGCCGCGCTCGATCCCGAGCACGACGTGCTGTTCCTCGATGGCGATCTCGGCAGCGAACCGGTGCTGCCGGCAGGCAGCCTGCCACCAGTGCCGGTGATCGGGCTGGTGGGGGTGGAGGCGCCAAGCCGGCTGAAGGCGCTGATGGAGCAGGGCGCGACGGCGTTCCTGCGCAAGCCGGTGCATGCGGGGTCGGTCTATTCGTCGCTGTTCCTCGGCATCAACGAATTCCGCCGCCGCCGCCAGCTGGAACAGATGCTGGCCGAGCACGACCGCCGCCGCCATGCCCGGCGCTTCCTGATCCGCGCGATCGTGGAACTGGTGACCGGCCAGGGCATGACCGACGACGAAGCCTACCAGACCCTGCGCCGGCGCAGCATGCGCGAGCGGCTGGGTCTGGAAGCCTATTGCGAGGCGCTGTTCACGCGCCGCGACACACCAACCGAGGAGAATCAGGATGCGTCGAACCTTGTTGCAGACGGCGGCCCTGCTGGGGGCGCTGGCGATGGCGCCGGCGGCGCTGGCGGCGGAGCCGATCAAGCTTGGCGTGCTGGAAGATCAGTCGGGTGATTTCGCACTGGCCACGATCGGCAAGGTGCACGGCATCCAGCTCGCCACCGACGAGATCAACGCCGCCGGCGGCATCGCCGGGCGCAAGCTCGAGCTGGTGATCTACGACACCCAGTCCGACAACACCCGCTACCAGGAATTCATGCGCCGGGTGCTCCAGCGCGACAAGGTCGACGCGGTGTTCGCCGGCTTCTCCTCCGCCTCGCGCGAGGCGTATCGCCCGATCGTCGATCAGCTCAACGGCCTCGCCTTCTACAACAACCAGTACGAGGGCGGCGTGTGCGACGCGCACATGATCGTGACGGGCGCGGTGCCGGAACAGCAGTTCTCGACGCTGATCCCGTGGATGATGGAGAAGTTCGGCAAGAAAGTTTACACGATCGCGGCGGACTATAATTTCGGCCAGATCTCCGCCGAATGGGTCCGCAACATCGTCAAGGAGAATGGCGGCACGATGGTGGGCGAGGAATTCATCCCGCTCGGCGTCTCGCAGTTCTCCTCCACCATCCAGAACATCCAGAAGGCCAAGCCGGACGTGCTGGTGACCTTGCTGGTGGGCACCGCCCAGGCCTCGTACTACGAGCAGGCGGCGGCGGCCAATCTGCACGTGCCGATGGGCAGCTCGGTCAATGTCGGCCAGGGCTACGAGCACAAGCGCTTCAAGCCGCCGAGCCTCGCGAACATGTACGTGACCACCAACTGGATCGAGGAGGTGGACGATCCCAAGAGCAAGGCGTTCATCGCCAAGTGGCACGCCAAGTTCCCGAACGAGCCGTACATCAACCAGGAAGCCGAGAATTCCTACCTCGCGGTCTATCTCTACAAGGAGATGGTCGAGCGCGCCGGGGGATCGACCAAGCGCGACGATCTGCGCGCGGTGATCGCCAAGGGCGATGTCTGCTTCGACGCGCCGGAGGGCAAGGTCTGCATCGACCCCAAGAGCCAGCACATGTCGCACACGATCTATCTGGCCAAGGTGGGCGAGGACCACTCGATCAGCTTCCCCAAGGTGTGGGAGAACATCAAGCCGTACTGGCTGGGCGATGCCGGGTGCGATCTGACCAAGAGCAACCCGAACGCGCAGTACACCCCGAGCAACCCGCCGCCGAAGTCGTAAGGACGGAGGGGGGAGGCCGCGCGCGCCTCCCCCGCCGCAACGCCCGCAATGTTCGACGCCGTCTTCGGCTTTCTCTACCAGTTCGGTGACGCCTTCGCCTTCCTGGTGCTGTGCGCGACCGGTCTCGCCGTAATCTTCGGCATGATGTGGGTGATCAACCTCGCTCATGGCGAGTTCATCATGTGCGGCGCCTATGTCACGGTGACCGCGGCGCGGGCCGGACTGCCGCTGGCGCTCGCCATCCTGTGCGGCGCCGTGGTGGCGGGGCTGGTGGGCATCCTGGTCGAGCGCCTGGTGATCCGCCATCTCTATGGCCGCCCGCTCGATACCATCGTCGCCACCTGGGGGATCAGCCTGATCGCGGCGCAGGGCACGCTGATCGTGCTGGGGCCTGGGCTGCCGGGCATCAGCACGCCGCTCGGCAGCATCTCCGCGGGCGGCCTGTCCTACTCGGTGTACCGGCTGGTGCTGATGGCGACAGCGCTCGCGATCCTGGCCGCCCTGTACCTGGTGTTCAACCGTACCCGCTTCGGCATCCTGGCCCGCGCCACCATCCAGGTGCCGCACATGGCCGAGGCGCTGGGGGTCGACACGCGGCTGATCTACAGCCTGACTTTCGGCCTGGGGGCGGCGCTGGCCGGCGCCACCGGCGGGCTGTATGCACCGACCATGACCATGGTGCCGACCATGGGGGCACAATTCATCATGGAGGCGTTCGTGACCGTCGTGGTGGGTGGCGCGGACGTTTTCCTCGGCACCGCGCCGGCCGGGGCCGTGCTGGGCCTGGTGAAGGCGGCGATGACCTCCTGGCAGGGCCAGCTGTTCGGCCAGATCGGCCTGCTGATCGCAGTGATCGTGGTGATCCGGGTGCTGCCGCGCGGCATCTCCGGCTTCCTGCTGCGCGAGCGGAGCTGACATGGCGCGCCCGGGTTTGCCGGTCCGTCTGCTGCGCCGCCTGGAAGGCCCTCAGACCATGGGGCGCGGGCCGCTGTTCTGGCTCGGCTTCCTCGCGGTCGTCGCGCTGGCAGCGCTGTATCCGCTCACCGCGGACGGCTACACCGTCGGCAACACCATCTATTTCTTCAACTGGTGCTTCATGGCGCTGGGCCTGTGCCTGATCTGGGGCTATGGCGGCGCGTTGAGCTTCGGACAGACCGCATTCTTCGGCCTGGCCGGCTATGGCTATGGCATCGTCACCCTCAATCTCGGCGCGGCGCATGGCCTGACCCTGCTGGCGGTGGTCTGCGCGGTGGCGGCGGCGTCCGCCTTCGCCGCGGTGCTCGGCTATTTCCTGTTCTTCGGACGCATCGGCGGGGTGTTCCTGGGCATCGTCACCCTGTCCGTCACTCTGGTGTTCGAGCGCTTCATGGCCCAGACCGCGGGGCCGGAATGGCATGTCGGGGTGGCGCGGCTGAACGGCTTCAACGGCATGAGCGGGATGCCGCCGCTCACCATTCCGTGGCCGGGCGGGGACATCGCGCTGTTTCCCGACGTGCCGCTGTACTACGTGGTCCTGGCCCTGCTGGTGGTGGTGTATCTGGGCCTGCGCATCCTGGTGAACTCGCGCTTCGGAAACGTGCTGGTGGCGATCCGCGAGAACCCGCTGCGCGCCACCATGCTGGGCTATGACGTCCGCCGCTACCAGCTGGGCGGCTTCGTCATCGGCGCGGCGCTCGCCGGGCTCAGCGGCGTGCTCTACACCGCTTGGGGCCAGTACATCACGCCCTCCAGCATGGGCATTACCGCAGCCGCGCTGCCGATCGTGTGGGTGGCGGTGGGCGGGCGGGCCGATCTCACCGCGACGCTGCTGGGCACGCTGTCGGTGCTGGCCGGCTTCCAGCTGCTGACCGTCTATGGCAGCCAGTATGCGCTGGTGGTGATGGGCCTGCTGCTGGTGCTGACCGTGCTGCTGGCGCCCGAGGGCCTGATCGCCGGCCTCGCGAGGCTGCCCGGCCGGCTCGCGCGGCGGGGGCGCCAGAACGGAAATGGAAACGGAAACGGGAACGGAAACGCGAACGGAAGCCCGAACGCCAACCCGAACGGGGGCGGGGCATGAACCTGCTGGAAACCCGCGACCTGCAGAAGCATTTCGGCGGCCTGCACGTCACCGCCGGGGTCAACCTGGCGCTCGCGCAGGGCGAGATCCACTGCCTGATCGGCCCCAACGGCGCCGGCAAGAGCACGCTGTTCAAGCTGATCCTGGGCGAATACGCGCCCTCCGGCGGCAGCATCTGGTATGGCGGCGACGACATCACCGGGCTCGCGCCGCATCTGCGCATCCGCCGCGGCATCAGCGTGAAGTTCCAGGTGCCGGGCATCTTCGCCGCCCTCAGTGTCCGGCAGAATCTGGCGATCGCGCTGCAGCACCATCTGGAAGGCCATTCCATGGCCGAGGAGATCGAGCGGCTGCTGGAGTACCTGAACCTGCGCAGCGAGGCCGCGCAGCGTGCCGGCAATCTCAGCCACGGGCAGAAGCAGTGGCTGGAGATCGGCATGGCGATCAGCCTGAAGCCCCGGCTGCTGCTGCTCGATGAACCCACCGCCGGGATGTCGCCCGAGGAAACCCATGCCACCGGCGAGATGGTGAAGGACCTCAACGCCCGGGGCATGACGGTGCTGGCGGTGGAGCACGACATGGCCTTCGTCCGCCAGGTGGCGAGCCGGGTCAGCGTGCTGCATTTCGGCCGCATCTTCGCCCAGGGCACGATCGACGAGGTCACCGCGGACGAGCGGGTGGCCGAGATCTATCTGGGCCAGGGCCACCACCATGTCTGAGGAGCTGCTGCTGTCCGTGCACGGGCTGCGCGCCGGCTATGGCGGCAAGCCGGTGCTGCAGGGCATCGACATGGACGTGCGGGAAGGCGAAATCGTCGCCGTGATCGGGCGCAACGGCGTCGGCAAGTCCACGCTGATGAAGGCACTGATCGGGCTGCTGCCGGCCGATGCCGGATCGATCCAGCTGCGCGGGCAAGCCATCGGGGCGCTGGCGGCGCATCGCCGCGCCCGGCTCGGCATCGGCTACGTGCCCCAGGGGCGCGATGTGTTCCCGCGCATGACGGTGGAGGAGAATCTGCTCGTCGCCGGGACCGGCGATCTCGGCCGCATCTATGCGCTGCTGCCGATCCTGCGCGAGCGCCGCCGCCAGGTGGCCGGCACGCTGTCGGGCGGGCAGCAGCAGATGCTGGCGATCGGGCGGGTGCTGGTGGGCGAGCCGTCGCTGCTGCTGCTGGACGAGCCGTCGGAGGGGATCCAGCCCAGCATCGTGCAGGACATCGCCCGGATCATCGTGGAACTGAACCGCGACGGGGGACCGACCATCATGTTCGTGGAGCAGAACATCGACATGATCCGGGCCATGGCCCAGCGCTGCTACGTGATGGACAAAGGGCGCGTGGTTGCGGAACTGGCGCCCGAGGCGCTGGAGGATCGGGATATCGTGCGGCGGTATCTGGCAGTTTAAGCAAGGCCAGGGCGCCGCCCTGGACCCGCCAAGGCCCGACAGGCCCGAGGAACCCGGTCCCTGGAGGGTACCCCCCAGGAAATGCGGGTCCAGGGACCTCAGGTCCCTGGCGGGTTCCAAGGGCGGAGCCCTTGGCCTTGCTTCCAACAAGGGAAGGACAACAGCAATGTCATCATGGCTAGAGACCTCGATCATGGCCCGCAAGGGCCTGGCCAAGGCCAAACCCGGCGCCGAATACAGCCTCACCGAGGCCAGCCAGGGTCGTTACCACTATGTCTACGGCCCCTATGCCGCGCCGGTGCTGACGGTCGATCCCGGCGCGGTGATCGCGTGCGAGACGCATGACGCGTTCGAGGGCCGGATTCGCTCGGAGACCGACATCCCCAGCCAGATCCTGAACTTTCCCTATCTCAACCCGCAGAACGGCCCGATCTACGTCAACGGCGCGGAGAAGGGGGACTGCCTGGCGGTCTACATCAAGTCCATCGTGCCGCGCGGACCCCAGCCGGTGGGAACCACCTGCCTGATCCCGGAATTCGGCGGCCTGGTGGGCACCGGCGTCACCGCCATGCTGAACGCGCCGCTGCCCGAGCGGGTGCGCAAGCTGGAGGTCACGGTGGAAGGCGGGGTGAAGTGGAACGACCGCATCACCCTGCCCTACGACCCGTTCATCGGCACCATCGGCACCTCGCCGGAGATCGAGGCGATCACCTCGCTGCAGCCGGACTATCACGGCGGCAACATGGACCTGCCGGACGTCGCGCCCGGAGCGGTGATCTACCTGCCGGTGAATGCCAAGGGCGCACTGCTGTATCTGGGCGATTGCCACGCGGTGCAGGGCGATGGCGAACTTTGTGGCGTGGCGCTGGAACACCCGACGGTGACCACGGTGCAGGTGGACCTGATCAAGGGCTGGACCCTCGCCTGGCCGAGGCTGGAGACGAAGGATTTCATCATGACCATCGGCTCGGCGCGGCCGATGGAGGATGCCGCGCGGATCGCCTACCGGGAACTGGTGCGCTGGATGGCGGCCGAGTACGGGTTCGATCCGCTGGACGCCTATCTGCTGCTGACCCAGTGCGGCAAGCTGCGGGTGGGCAACATGGTGGACCCGAAATACACCCTCGGGGCCTCGGTGCTGAAATCCATCATCCAGGCGTGAGGAAGGCCGGGCCCTGGGTCTCGCCCCTGGCCCGGAGACGCCCCCTGACCCTCGGGCAGCCCAGACCCTCGGGCGGTCCTGACCGTCGGACAGTCCTGACCGTCGGACTGTCCTGACCGTCGGGGCGCGGTTCCCCCCTTGCCGCGCCCCGCAAGGGTCTGGCCAGCGGCCGCAAGCCGCGCTGAGATGCCCCTCTCAGGCGGAGGGACCCAAGCCATGAGCGCAGGGATCGGTGTGATCGGCAGCAACATGGTCGATCTGGTCACCGCCGTCACCCGCATGCCCGAACCCGGCGAGACCCTGATGGCAGGGTCCTTCTTCATGGGCGCCGGCGGCAAGGGCGCCAACCAGGCGGCCGCCGCGGCGAGGCTCGGCAGTGAGGTGCTGATGCTGAGCAAGCTCGGCGATGACCTGTTCGGCCGCAACACGCTGCGCAATTTCCAGGAACTGGGAATCGACTCGCGCCATGTCGGCGTGGTGCAGGGCGTCCCGAGCGGGGTCGCATCGATCTTCGTCGAACCATCGGGGGAGAACCGCATCCTGATCGTGCCGGGTGCCAATCAGCATCTGCGCCCCGCCGATATCGACCTTGCCGCCGCGGACCTGCTGGGCTGCCGGCTGATCCTGCTGCAGCTCGAGATCCCGCTCGAGACGGTCTATCACACGATCGATTTCGCGGTTCACCACGGGCTGGACCTGGTGCTTAACCCCGCGCCGGCGACCCCGGCGCTGGAGATCGGGCGGCTGGGCGGGGTCGGGTTCCTGGTGCCCAACCAGACCGAGCTTTCGATCCTGACCGGCCTGCCGGCCGATACCAGGGCGCAGGCCGAGACGGCAGCAAGGAGCCTGATCGCCCGCGGGGTGCGCCGGGTGGTGGTCACGCTGGGGGCGGAAGGCGCGCTGCTGGTCGCGGCGGAGGGGGCGCGCCACATCCCGCCGGTCGCGGTTACACCGGTGGACACGACCGGCGCGGGCGACGCCTTCATCGGCAGTTTCGCGCATTTCTATCTGCGGCTGGGTGATGTCGGATCGGCGCTCGACTGGGCGGCGCGCTATGCGGCGGACTCGATCACCCGTCCGGGCGCTCAGGGCTCGTATGCCGATGCCGCCGGCTTCGCGGTCTTCTGTTCACGTATCGGTCTCCCTTCGCCCGTCCCGGTCTGAACCTGCGATCGGGCGGGGCTTCCCGGTCCGCCCGGCCAGGCGCGCGCTGGCACCACTGTATCCGGCACAACCGGGATGCCGGGCGGAGGCAACTCTGCCGCGAATTTGATGTTCCCCTCCGATTGACGGGGCGGGCCCGAGAGCCGAACTAGCGTAATATTTGAATTTGCGGGGAGAGTCCGGCGCCGGCATGGGCGGGAGGCGGCGGATCCGCTAGCGTGATCCTGGGACCAAGTGGAGCGTAGCCTCGCCGATGAAGCCGAAGCTGGTGGAGCAGACCGCTGACACCAGGGAACGCGCGATGATCGGACCCGCCAGCGATGCTCTGCGGACCGGGATCGGCGTGCCCGGGCATTTCACGCGTCAGGCGGCGGCGACGCCGCTTGCGACGGCGCTTTCCTGCGCCGGGCGGCGCTGGAGCTATGCCGAGGTCGAGGCGGGGACCAACCGGCTGGCGCGGCAGCTCGCTGCCGAGGGCGTCGTTGCGGGGACGCGGGTAGCGCTGCTGCTGCCGCGGGGCGAAGCGGCCATTCTGGCGATGCTCGCGGTGCTGAAGGCGGGGGCCGCGTTCGTGCCGCTCGATTCTGCCTATCCGATGGAGACCCTGGCCGCGATCGTCGGTGATGCCGCCCCGGTGCTGGTGCTGGCCGCCGGAACGCCGCTCGCGCAGGCGCGGGCCCGGCCAACGGGCTGGCCGGTGCCGATACTCGATCTCGATCGGCTTCTCCAGCGCAGCGCGGAGGCCGATCCGGCGCCGCTCGCCGAGGCCGCCGGCCCGGAAGACCCGGCCTATGTGATGTACACCTCCGGCTCGACCGGCGCCGCCAAGGGGGTGATCATCCCGCATCGGGGGATCATCCGGCTGGTGGTCGATACGGATTTCGTCGCGCTCGGCCCTGATCAGGTGATCCTGCAACTGGCACCGCTGTCCTTCGATGCCAGCACGCTGGAGATCTGGGGCAGCCTGCTCACCGGCGGGCGGCTGGCGATCCTGCCCGGGGAACGCCCCTCGCTGGACGACATCGCCGCCGCGATCGCGGCCGAGGGGGTCACCACGCTCTGGCTGACCGCCGGCCTGTTCCATCTGATGGTGGATCACCGGCTGGCCGGGCTCGCGCCGCTGCGCCAGTTGCTGGCGGGGGGCGATGTGCTTTCCCCGCCCCATGTCGCGCGGGCGATGGCGGCGCTGCCGCACTGCCGGCTGATCAACGGCTACGGACCGACCGAGAACACCGCCTTCACCTGTTGCCATACCATCACGACGGCGGACTGCCAGGGCCAGCCGATCCCGATC
>DAICZL010000207.1 GCA_027311165.1 bacterium | reverse complement strand
CGCGCTGGCCGAGGCCGAGGCGGCGATCGCGCGGGAGATGCGGCAGGCCGCCAGCCTCGATGCCGGCGATCTGGCGGTCGAGGCGTTCGGGCGCTGGCTCGGTCCCGCCCAGGCCGAAACCGCCCGCCGGCGCGAGGCGCTGGAGGCGGCGCAGGCCGAAAGCACCCGTGCCCGTGCCGTGCTGGCCGCGGCGCGGGCGGCGCTGCGCGCGGCCGAGGCGCTGGCCGAACGCCAGGAGGCCGAGCGTGAGGCCGCGGCCGCGCGGCGCGAGCAGGGGCGGCTCGACGAGCTCGGCCAGACCGCCCGGCCTGGTCCGCAGGAGGAGTGATCGCGCCCCGGCCGGGCACCCCCGCGCCGGCAGGTTCCCGGCCGGTCAGCCCGCGTGATCCGCCACCGCGCCGCCCCTGCCGTGACCTGGCGGCGCTGCGCGCGGGTGATCGGCATCCGCGGCGGCTGTAAGGTTGCTGAGATCTGCCGGGACTAGGGTCCGGCGGAATTCACCCGGGGAAGGTGGCACGGGGGCTCCGTGTATGCTGGATCACCGGGACAACCAACTGGAGTGATGGTTTCGTGCGCATTGCGATGATCGGTGGCGGCTATGTGGGTCTGGTTTCCGGAGCCTGCTTTGCCGAATTCGGCTGCGACGTTGCGCTGGTAGAGGCCGACGCGACCCGGCTGGCGGCGCTGCGCGAGGGGCGGATGCCGATCTACGAGCCCGGGCTCGAGCGGCTGGTGGCCGACAACGTCGCTGCCGGGCGGCTCAGTTTCGGCGATGACCTGGCCGCGGCGGTCGCCGGTGCCGAGGCGGTGTTCATCGCCGTCGGCACGCCGACCCGGCGCGGTGACGGCCATGCCGATCTCAGTTTCGTCTATGCCGCGGTCGAGCAGGTCGCCCGCCACCTCACCGACTATACCGTGATCGTGACGAAATCGACCGTGCCGGTCGGCACCGGCCGGCGGATCCACGAGATCATGCGCCAGGCACGCCCGGAACTGGAGTTCGATGTCGCCTCCAACCCGGAATTCCTGCGCGAGGGCAGCGCGATCGGCGATTTCATGCGCCCCGACCGGGTGGTGATCGGCGCCGAGAGCGAGCGCGCGCGGGAGGTGCTGCGCCGGCTCTACCGGCCGCTCTATCTGATCGAGGCGCCGATCGTGTTCACCGGGCTCGAGACCGCGGAGCTGATCAAATACGCCGCCAACTCGTTCCTGGCGATGAAGGTCACCTTCATCAACGAGATGGCCGATCTGTGCGAGAAGCTCAGCGCCGATGTGCACGACGTCGCGCGCGGCATCGGGCTGGATGGGCGGATCGGGCGGAAATTCCTCCATCCCGGCCCGGGCTTCGGCGGCTCGTGCTTTCCCAAGGACACGCTGGCGCTGGTGCGCATCGCCCAGGATGCCGGCGCGCCGTCGCGGCTGGTGGAAACCGTGGTCTCGGTCAACGATGCCCGCAAGGCCGGCATGGCGGCGCGGATCATCGCCGCCTGCGGCGGCTCGGTGCGGGGGCGGACCATCGCCGTGCTCGGCCTGACCTTCAAGCCCGAGACCGACGACATGCGCGATGCCCCCTCGGTGCCGATCATCTCGCGGCTGGTCGAGGACGGGGCGAAGCTGCGCGCCTTCGACCCCGCCGGCATGGAGCTGGCCCGCCCGCTGCTGCCCGCCGGGGTCGCCTATTGCCGCGATGCGCTGGATGCCGCGGCCGGGGCCGACGTGCTGGTGGTGGCGACCGAATGGAACGAGTTCCGCGCGATCACCCCTTCGCGCCTCGCCGGGGTCATGGCCGGGCGGGTGGTGGTCGATCTGCGCAATGTCTACGACCCGGAGGCGATGCGCGAGGCGGGGTTCGACTATCTCGGCATCGGCCGGCCGCGGGGGGGCGATACGGTGGCGTCCGCCTGAGCGGTCCGCTCGGCCGCGCCCTGGCGGGGGGGATGAG
>DAICZL010000753.1 GCA_027311165.1 bacterium | reverse complement strand
TTTCCGGTGCGCGTGGGCTTCGCGCGCGGCCGGCCCGAGCACGATCCCTGGCGCTGCGATGCCGCCCGCATGGTTGGCGCTGGCGAGGCCGATGTCGTGGTCTGGCTGGGGGCACAGGCGCCGCCCTGGCGGGGCCCGGCGCGGCTGATCGCGCTCGCCCCGCCGGCGGCGTGCTTCGCCGAGCCGCCGGCGGTGCGGATCGATGTCGGGGTGGCCGGCATCGACCACGATTCCGTGCTGTTCGACCCGGACCTGGCGGCGCTGATCGCCCGCCCGGCCGCTTCACCCGGCAAGCTGGCGCGGGCGGCCGAGATCCTGGAGCGCATCACCGCGCGGCTGGGCGGGGGCGCGCCATGCTGACCCTGCTTTCCGGCGGGCGGGTGATCGATCCGGCGCAGGACCGCGACGGCATCGGCGATCTGTGGATCGAGGACGGGCGCATCATCGCCCCGCCCGCCGACGGGCGCCGCGCCGATGCGACCCATGACCTGGCCGGCGCGGTGGTGATGGCCGGGGCGATCGACATCCATTCCCACATCGCCGGGGCCAACGTGAACACCGCGCGGCTGCTGCTGCCCGAACTGGCGCAGGACGGCCCGCATGACGCGGTTCCGGTGGGCGGGCTGATCGGGCGGCTCTACGCCGCGATGGGCTTCACCACCGTGGTGGAGCCCGCGATCTCGCCCCATGCCGCGCTGCAGGCGCAGCTGGAGCTGGCGGCGATCCCGGTGATCGACACCGCGATCCTGGCGGTGCTGGGCAACGAGGATTTCTTCCTCGATCTGCTGCGCCAGGGCGAATCCGATGCCGCGCTCGCCGATTACACCGGGCGCATGCTCGCCTCCAGCCGCGCGCTCGGGCTGAAGGTGATCAATCCGGGCGGTGCCGCGGCGTTCAAGGAGAATGTCCGGACCTTCGGGCTGGATGACGAGGTGCCGCGCTACGGCCTGACCTCGCGCCAGATCCTGCTCGCCGCCCAGCGCGCGGCGGTGGCGCTGGGCGTGCCGCATCCGGTGCATCTGCATTGCAGCAATCTCGGCGTGCCGGGCAATGTCGCGACCGCGCTCGCCACGATCGCCGCCGCCGGCGCGCACCCGGTCCATCTCGCGCATCTGCAGTTCTACGCCTATGGCAGCGAGGGGCCGCGCGGCTTCTCCTCCGCCGCGCCGCTGCTCGCCGAGGCGCTGGCGGCCAATCCCCATGTCAGTGCCGATGTCGGGCAGGTGATGTTCGGCCAGACCGTCACCGTCTCCTCGGACGTGCTGCGCCAGTTCGGCGCGCGCGGCCAGGCGCATCCGCGCAAATCGGTGATCATGGACGGCGACGGCAATGGCGGCGGCATCGTTCCCTACCGCTACCGGCGCAGCAATTTCTTCAACGCCGTGCAATGGGCGGCCGGGCTCGAGCTGTTCCTGCTGAACGCCGATCCCTGGCGGCTGTTCTTCACCACCGATCATCCCAACGGCGCGCCGTTCACCGCCTATCCCGACCTGCTGGCGCTGCTGATGCGGCGGGATCTGCGCGCCGAATGGATCGCGACCCTGCCGGCCGAGGCGATGGCGGTGACCACGCTGCCGGCCATCGCGCGCGAATACACCTTGCCCGAGATCGCGATCATGACCCGCGCCGCCCCGGCGCGGCTGCTCGGCCTGGCCGATCGCGGCCGGCTCGGCCCCGGGGCGCGCGCCGATGTCGTGGTCTACCGGCCCCAGGCGGATCTGGCGGCGATGTTCCGCGCCCCGGAGCTGGTGTTCAAGGACGGCGCCCTGATCGCCCGCGCCGGGCAGGTGCTGGCGCTGCCGCGGGGACGGTCGCTGTCGGTGCGGCCGGGCTTCGATGCCGCGATCGAGACCGTGCTGGCCGGCTATTACGACCGCGTCTATGGCGCCGCGCCGGCCGCCTTCGACG
>DAICZL010000744.1 GCA_027311165.1 bacterium | reverse complement strand
GCACCATGATCCAGATCTGGATCGCCAGGAACCGGCCCCACTGAAAGTGCTCGGCGAAGTAGCCGGGCAGACCGGCCAGGTTGCCTTCGGACAGCAGATAGCCCAGCACGCGCTCGATCAGCCGGGCGATCAGTGTCAGGCCCCAGTAGAAAGCGGTCTTGAACAGGATCGTACGAAACAGCGGCGCGGTGTCGAACCGGCGCAGCACCGGCATCAGATTGGCGACCAGCACCGTCTTGCCCACCACCAGCGCGGCGGTGCTGGCCAGCACGAACCCCGCGATGCCGCGCGGGGTGCCGTTCACGGCGAGCTGCGTGGTCAGCACGATCAGGTTGAAGCCGACCAGGAAGAACAGCGTCGGCGGCAGGATGTGGCGCAGCTCCCTCAGCAGCACCGCCGCGAAGCCTCTGCCTCTGGGCCGCGCACCGCCCTCGCCGGAAGGGGGCGCGCTCATCAAGCCGCGGCGGATTTGGCCAGGCGACGGGCCGCCTGCAGCACGAATTCGGTATAGCCGTTGGGCTGCACGCGGCCCTTGAACACGAGATCGCAGGCCGCCCGGAACGCCACGCCATCGAATGCCGGCGCCATCTTCCGATAGGCCGGGTCGGCCGCGTTCTGCCGGTCCACCACCTCCGCCATCCGCCGCAGGCTCGCCATCACCTGCGCCGCATCGACGATGCCGTGATGCAGCCAGTTGGCGATGTGCTGGCTCGAGATGCGCAGCGTCGCCCGGTCCTCCATCAGCCCGACATCGTGGATGTCGGGCACCTTGGAGCAGCCGACCCCCTGGTCGATCCAGCGGACCACATAGCCCAGGATGCCCTGGGCGTTGTTGTCCAGCTCCTGGCGGATGTCCTCGGCCGACCAGTTCGGCCGGTCGGCCAGCGGGGGCCTCAGCAGGCTGGCGAGCCCGGTCGGCGCGCGCCCGGCGAGCGCGGTCTGCCGGGCCGCCACGTCCACCATGTGATAGTGCAGCGCGTGCAGCGTCGCGGCGGTGGGCGAGGGCACCCAGGCGGTGCTGGCGCCGGCCATCGGGTGGGCGATCTTGGTCTTCAGCATGTCGGCCATCCGGTCGGGCGCGGCCCACATGCCCTTGCCGATCTGCGCCCGCCCGCGCAGCCCGCAGGCCAGGCCGATATCGACATTGCGGTCCTCATAGGCGCTGATCCAGTCGGTGGCCTTCATCGCCTCCTTGCGCACCACCGGCCCGGCTTCCATCGCGGTGTGGATTTCATCGCCGGTGCGGTCGAGGAAGCCGGTGTTGATGAAGGCCACGCGGTGCCGCGCCGCGCCGATGCAGGCCGCCAGATTGGCCGAGCTGCGGCGCTCTTCGTCCATGATCCCCATCTTCAGCGTGTTGCGGGCCAGGCCGAGGAGATCCTCGACGCGCGCGAAGCAGGCATCGGCGAAACCGACCTCCTCGGGGCCGTGCATCTTGGGCTTGACGATATAGACCGCGCCGGCGCGGCTGTTGCGCAGCGTGCCGGTGGCGCGGAGGTCGTGCAGCGCGATCAGCGCGACGATCGCGGTGTCGATCAGCCCTTCCGGCAGTTCCGAACCATCGGCGGCGCGGATGGCATCGGTGTACATGTGATGGCCGACGACGCGCACAAGCATCAGGCTGCGCCCGTGCAGAGCGAGCGTGCCGCCGCCGGGGGCGGTGTAGCTTCGGTCCGGATTGAGCCGGCGCTCGATGCTGCGGCCGTCCTTCTCCAGCGTCGCGCTGAGCGTGCCCCGCATCAGCCCGAGCCAGTTCCGATAGGCCCCGATCTTGTCGGCGGCATCCACCGTCGCGACCGAATCCTCACAGTCCATGATCGTCGAGATCGCGGATTCCAGTACGATATCGGCGACCCCCGCCTGATCGCGGCTGCCGATGCGGTGGGTCCGGTCGATCAGAAGCTCGATGTGCAGATTGTGATGGCGCAGCAGCACCGAGCTGGGGGCTTCCTCCGCGCCCTGCCAGCCGGCGAGCTGGCCGGGATCGGCGAGGCCGCATTCCCCCCCGCCCAGCAGCCGGGCGGTGAGGCGGTCGGAAGCGATGGTATAGGCGGCCACCTCGGCGTGGCGCGCGCCTGCGAGCGGCACGAATGCGTCCAGCCATTCCCGCGCCCTGGTCACCACAAGCTCCCCGCGCAGCCGGTTGTAGCCCGGCCCGCGCCCGGCCTCGCCATCGTCGGGAATGGCATCGGTGCCATACAGGGCGTCGTAGAGACTGCCCCAGCGGGCATTGGCGGCGTTCAGCGCATAACGGGCATTGGTCACCGGCACCACCAGCTGCGGGCCGGCGATGCGGGCGATCTCGTCATCGACCCCCTCGGTCGTGACCGTGAAGGCCTCGGGCGCCGGGGTGAGATAGCCGATCTCGCTCAGGAACGCGTGATAGGCCGCGTCGTCATGGGGCTGGCCGCGCCGGGCGAGGTGCCAGCCATCGATCCCCTCCTGCAGCGCAGCGCGCCGGGCGAGCAGGGCGGCATTGCGCGGGGAGAGTTCGTCCAGCATGCGGGCGAGGCCCGACCAGAAGGCGTCCGCGGCGATGCCGCTGCCCGGGATCGCCTCGTTCGTGACGAAGTCGAACAGGCTGGGCGCGACCTGCAGGCCGCAGACAGTGATCGGAGCGGTCATCGTGGCATCTCCCGGAAACATCGCTGGCACGTTCTTTCCCGTGCCGGGGTGTTTGTCGAGAGCCATGCTGGCCGTGCACCGGCGCCCCGTGCACCGGCGCCAGGGTCCGCTGCCCGGGCCCGTGCCAGGGCACCGGCCGGCGACCGGGCGGCGGAGAGGCG
>DAICZL010000743.1 GCA_027311165.1 bacterium | reverse complement strand
AGTGAACGCGGGTCCTGGGAACGCGGGTCCAGGGACCTCGGGTCCCTCGCGGGGCCCAATGGGCCGTGGCGGCGGAGCCCTCGCCTCGCTTGTTCCGTCGCGCCCAAATCGCCGCCTTCAGGCCGCGCGGGCAAGCGGCTCCATCACCGGCAGGCGGGCGCGGATCAGTTTTTCGATATCGCGCAGGAAGCCGCGCTCGGAGGCATCGCAGAAGCTGATCGCGACCCCCGCGGCGCCGGCGCGCGCGGTGCGGCCGATGCGGTGGACATAGCTTTCCGGCACGTTCGGCAGGTCGAAATTGATCACGTGGGTCACTTCGTCCACGTCGATGCCGCGGGCGGCGATGTCGGTCGCCACCAGCACCCGCACGCCGCCGGCACGGAAGGCGCCCAGCGCGCGCTCGCGCTGGCTCTGGCTCTTGTTGCCGTGGATCGCCGCGGCGTTCACACCGGCGGCATCCAGGTGCTGCACCACCTTGTCCGCGCCGTGCTTGGTGCGGGTGAAGACCAGGGTGCGGCCGCTGCCGTTGCCGCGCAGCACGTCCACCAGCATGGCACGCTTGCGCGGCGCCTCGACGAAGATCACGTGCTGGTCCACCCGCTCGGCGGTGGTGGCGACGGGGGTGACCGCCACGTGCACGGGGTCGCGCAGCAGGGCGCCGGCCAGGGCACCGATCTCCTTCGGCATGGTGGCCGAGAAGAACAGCGTCTGGCGCGCCGCCGGCAGCATTGCGGCGATCTTGCGGATCGGCACGATGAAGCCGAGGTCGAGCATGTGGTCGGCCTCGTCCAGCACCAGGATCTCGGTCGCATCCAGGCGCACGGCGCGGTCGTTCAGATGGTCGAGCAGACGGCCCGGCGTCGCGACCAGGATGTCGATGCCGCCGGCCACGGCGCGCGCCTGGCGGGGCTTGGGCACGCCGCCATACATCAGCGCGACGGACAGGCCGGTGCGGCGGCCATAGGTGCGGAAGCTCTCGGCGATCTGGCCGGCGAGTTCGCGGGTCGGCGCCAGCACCAGCACCCGGCAGGCGCGCGGCGCCGGGGCGCGCTTGGTCGCGGCCAGACGGTGGAGGATGGGCAGGGCGAAGGCGGCGGTCTTGCCGGTGCCGGTCTGGGCGATGCCCTGCAGGTCGCGCCCGGCCAGCACATGGGGAATGGCCTGCGCCTGGATCGGCGTCGGCACGGTATAGCCTTCATTGGTCAGCGCCTGCAGCAGAGGCAGGGCCAGGCCGAGGTCGGAGAAGCTTGTCATGAGGTAGAAATACTTTCGCAGGCATGACGGCGCCGGTCGGGCGCAGTCGTTCGCGATCGGCAGGACCGCGGACCGGCGCAGAAACGGATGTGAAAACGGCTACCTGGGCAGGAAAGAGCCTGGCGCGAGACGCACCGGGCCGGCAGCGCAAAGAAACACGTCAACGTGCGCAACCGGAAGTTACCGCTGCGGCGCAGCGAAGTCAAGCAGGTTCTCGACGCGCGCCGGGCGGGCGGCCCACGGCCGACGCCGGTGGAGGGCGCCCGGTTGGCCTGGGG
>DAICZL010000741.1 GCA_027311165.1 bacterium | reverse complement strand
ACCCAGGCCATCCGGCTGCCGGTGCGGGTGATTCGCTCCTTGATCGCGACCACGATGCCGGCGAGCTTCACCCGCCCGCCGCTGGCCCGCGCCAGGGCGTTGCTGCCGATCGCGCCCAACCGGCGCAGCGCCGTCGCGTAGGCGTCGAGCGGCTGGGATGTCAGGTGGAAACCCACCGCCTCCGCCTCGAACGCCAGCCGGTCCATCGGCGGCCATTCGGGCAGTTGCGGCAGATGCAGCTTTTCGGGTTTGCCGGCCTCGCCGAACAGGCCGATCTGGCCGCTCTCGCGCTCCTCGGCGGCCGATTGCGCCCGGCGCAGCACCGTCTCGACGGCGGCAAACAGCCGCGCGCGGTTGGGATCGATGCTGTCGAACGCCCCGGCCTTCACCAGGTTCTCGAGCGCCATCCTGTTGAGCTGGCGCTGATCGATCCGCGCGGCGAAATCGGCCAGATCAGCGAACGCCGCGCCGCCGCGGGCCTCGACGATCCCCACCATCGCCGCCTGCCCCACCTTCTTCACCGCCGCCAGCGCGTAGCGGATGGCGAGCGCGCCATCCGACTGCCGCTCCACCGCGAAATCGGCGCCGGAACGGTTGATGTCGGGGGGCAGGACACGGATGCCGGAACGCTCGGCGTCCTGACGCAGCGCCGCGAGCTTGTCGGTGTTGCCAAGGGCAAGCGACATGCTGGCGGCCAGGAACACCGCCGGGTGGTTGGCCTTCATCCAGGCGGTCTGGTAGGCGACCAGCGCATAGGCGGCGGCATGTGATTTGTTGAAGCCGTAATCGGCGAACTTCGCCATCAGGTCGAACACTTCCGCGGCCTTCGCCTCGGCGATGCCGCGGCCGGTGGCGCCGGCGATGAAGGTCCCGCGCTGGGCTTCCATCTCCGCGCGGATCTTCTTGCCCATCGCCCGGCGCAGCAGGTCGGCAGCGCCGAGGCTGTAGCCCGCCATCTTCTGGGCGATCTGCATCACCTGCTCCTGGTAGACCATGATGCCGTAGGTCTCTGCCAGGATGTCCCGAAGTTCCTCATGCGGCGGCTCCCAGGCCTCGCCGTGCTTGCGCCGTCAGTAATCGGGGATGTTGGCCATCGGACCGGGACGGTACAGCGCGACGGCGGCGATCAGGTCCTCGAACCGGTCGGGGCGCATCTGGCGCAACACGTCGCGCATGCCCTGGCCTTCCAGCTGGAACACCCCGCCGGCCTCGGCCCGTTGCAGCATCGCGTAGGTGGCGGCATCGTCGAGCGCCAGGCTATCGAGATCGACGACCACGCCGAGCTCGGCCAGGAAGCGCACGGCGCGCTGGAGGATGGTCAGCGTGGTCAGGCCCAGGAAGTCGAACTTCACCAGCCCCGCCTGCTCGACATGCTTCATCGAGTATTGCGTGACCAGGAAATCCGATTTCGGGTCGCGGTACAGCGGCACCAGCTCGATCAGCGGGCGGTCGCCGATCACCACGCCGGCGGCATGGGTGCTGGCGTGGCGATAGAGACCCTCGATCTGCAGGGCGATCTCCAGCAGCCGGCGCACCGCCTCGTCATCCTCGCGCATCTGCTGCAGCCGCGGCTAGCCATCCACCGCCTGCGCCAGTGTGACCGGCTTGGCTGGGTTGTTGGGGATCAGTTCGGCCACCTTGTTCACCTGGCCGAAGGGCAGGCCCAGCACGCGGCCGACATCGCGCACCGCGGCGCGGGCCTGCAGCTTGCCGAAGGTGATGATCTGCGCCACCCGGTCGGCGCCGTATTCGCGACGCACATAGTCGATCACCTCGTCGCGCCGGTCCTGGCAGAAATCGATGTCGAAATCGGGCATCGACACCCGCTCGGGGTTGAGGAAGCGCTCGAACAGCAGGTCGAAGCGCAGCGGATCGAGATCGGTGATGGTGAGCGCCCAGGCCACGACCGAGCCGGCGCCCGAGCCGCGGCCAGGACCGACCGGGATCCCCCTGCCCTTCGCCCATTGGATGAAATCGGCGACGATCAGGAAATAGCCTGGAAATCCCATGCGGGCGATCATCGCCAGCTCATAGTCCAGCCGCTCGCGGTAGCGGTCCTGCGTCGCGGCATCGGCGGCGATCGCCGCCATCCGGCGCGCCAGTCCCTCCACCGCCATCTCGGCCAGCGTCTCGGCCTCCGACGCGCCGGGTCTCACCTTGGGACAGACCGGCAGCAGCGGCTTGCGGCTTTCGGCCATCACCGCGCAGCGCCGGGCGATCGCCAGCGTGTTGTCCGCGGCATCGGGCAGATCGGCGAACAGGGCGCGCATGGCCGCCGCCGGCTTGAACCAGTGCTCCGGGCTGACGCGGCGGCGATCGGACTCGGCCAGCAGCCGGCCCTCGGCGATGCACAGCAGCGCGTCATGGGCCTCGTGCATCGCAGGCGTGGCGAAGAAGCAGTCATTGGTGGCGACCAGCGGCAGCCGCGCGGCGTCGGCCAGGGCCAGCAGGCCGGGTTCGACCGCTCGCTCCGCGGCCAGCCTGTGGCGATGGAGTTCCACCGCGACGCGGCCGGGGACGGCCTCGGCGAGGGCGGCCAGCAGCGCCTCGGCCGCCGGCCTCTGGCCCTCGGCCAGCAGGCGGAAGATCGGGCCCGGGGTACCGCCGGTCAGCAGGATCAGGCCCTCTTGATGGGCGCGCAGCGTCGCCAGACTGACCTGCGGGCGCAGGCCCGGCTCGGTGTCCAGAAAGCCGCGCGAGGACAGGCGCTGGAGATTGGCGAGCCCCGCCCCATCCTGCGCGAGCAGCACCAGCGGATCGGGCGGCAGGGCCGGCGCCTCCGGGCGGGTCAGAGCGAGCTGGCAGCCGACGATCGGCTGCACGCCCTTCGCCGCACAGGCCTGGCTGAATTCCAGCGCGCCGAACAGGTTGGCGGTGTCGGTGATGGCCGCGGCGGGCATCCCGCCCTCCCGCGCCAGGGCGGCGATCCTGTCGGGCTTGATCGCGCCCTCGGACAGGGAATAGGCGGAGTGGACGCGCAGATGGACGAACTCGGCGTGGGGCATCGGGTGAGCTTATACCGGCAGGAAGGCATAGGCGACGGCAGGCAAGGCCAGGGGCGTCGCCCCTGGACCCCACCGGGGCCTTGGCTCCGGCCCCCTTTCCCCTGGCGGGTGCCCCCAAAGGGCCATGGGGGCAGGACCCTCACCTTTCCTCCCTCATTGCCGGCACGATGATTGCAGGCCTAGGGTTACATCCCGCCGAACGGGACACCATCAGCAACGGGGGCCGGAATGATTGCCAGACCATGGATCTTCGCCGCCTGCGCCGCCGCTGGCCTGGCCGGGTCGCCGGCCATGGCCGCCGATCTGCTGGACAGCATCGCCGGCAAGCATGTGCTGGTCATCGGCACCTCCAACGACGCGCCTCTGTCCTATCTCGACTCCAAGACCGGCGCGGCCGCCGGCGTGCTGCCCGACATCCTGACCGAATTCCTCGCCCGCCAGCACATCGACGCGAAGCTCGAGGTGGTGGCGATGCCGTTCGCCAGCCTGATCCCCTCGGTGACCAGCGGGCGGATCGACCTGATGGGCGATGCCATGTATGTCCGCCCCGCCCGGCAGAAGGTGATGGACTTCACCGACGGCATCTTCTTCAACCCGGAATCCCTCGATGTCGCCGCCGGCAACCCGGCGCATCTGCACCGGCTGTCGGATCTGTGTGGCCATGCCGCCGGCACCTACGAGGGCACGGTCTATGTCGACATGCTGAAGAAAGTGGCAGCGGCGTGCCCGGCCGGCAGCGCGCTCGATCTGCACCTGTACCCCACCATCCAGAACGCCTTCGCCGACCTCTCGGCCGGGCGGATCGACGCAGCGATCGTCGATTCCACCCTGTCCGCCTATGCCCTGCAGCAGAATCCCGGGCTGAAATTCGAATTGGTCGCGGACTACGTGCCCGAAGACAAAATCGATACGGTCTGCGCCTTCGCCGTCAACAAGGACTCCAGCCCGAAATTCGTGGCAGCCTTCAACACTGCCTATGCGGCGATGAAGGCGGACGGCACGGCGGCCCGGCTGTTCGCCAAATGGGGGCTGACGCCGACCGATTTCTTCCTCAAGCCCTGACCGCCGGCGCGGCCGGGCACGATGGGCGACCTGCTGAGCGAGTATCTGACCTGGTGGCCGGATCTCTGGGCCGGGCTGCAACTGACCGTGATGCTGACCCTGACCGGCATGGCGCTGGCGCTGGTCATCGGGCTGGCGCTGGCGCTGGCGCGGCTCGATCCGCGCCGGCGGCTGCTGGCCCTGCCGGCCGGCGCCTTCGTCGAACTGATCCGCGGTTCCCCGCTGCTGTTGCAGCTGTTCTACATCTTCTACGTGTTCCCGTTCTTCGGCCTGCGCCTCAGCCCGATCGCCGCCGGCATACTGGGCCTGGGAATCAATTACGGCGCCTATCTGAGCGAGGTGTTCCGCGCCGGGATCGAGGCAGTGGACCACGGCCAATGGGAAGCGGCGCGCGCGCTGGGCATGCGGCCGCGAGTCTATCTGCCGCTGGTGGTGCTGCCGCAGGCGATCCGCATCGTCATCCCACCGGTCGGCAATTATTTCATTTCCCTGTTCAAGGACACCGCCCTGGTGTCCACCATCTCGATCGGCGAGCTGCTGTTCCGGGGCCAGCTGCTGGCGGCGGAGAACTTCAAATACCTCCAGATCTACAGCCTGATCTTCGTGATCTATCTGGCGATCAGCTATCCTGCCAGCCTGGGCATCCGCGCGCTGGAGCGACATCTGCGCGCCGGCCGGCGACTCGGCCTGGCTGAACTGCACTGAAGGAGACCAGAGGATGGCGGAAGCCCCCCTGTCGATCACCGTCCCGGCTGGCCGCGCCATCGCGGTCGCGGTCGATGCCGGCCAGGTGCTGCAGGTGATCAACACCCATGGCACGCAGGTCGTGTATAGCTGGGCGTTCGGTCGCCAGGATCCGGCGCAGTTCATGTCGATGGCGCATACCAGATCGGTGAACAGCCGGCTGTGGCCGCTGCCGGGCCAGGCCTTCGTCAGCATCGGCCGCAAGCCGATGCTGCGGCTGGTGGAAGACACCTCGCCCGGCGTGCACGATACGCTGCTCTGCGCCTGCAACGCCGCGAT
>DAICZL010000739.1 GCA_027311165.1 bacterium | reverse complement strand
CCGCGGTGCCGGCGGGGCGGCTCGGGATCGCGGTGCCGCTGCTGCCCTTCATCGCCAATTTCGACGATCTCGATCCGCTGCGCGCCGAGCCCGCCGTGGCGCTGCGGCTCATTCCGCGCGGAATGGCGCTGCCGCGCGACTGCGAGGTGGTGATCCTGCCCGGATCGAAGGCGACGCTGGCCGATCTGGCGGTGCTGCGCGCCGAGGGCTGGGACATCGATCTGCAGGCCCATGCGCGGGCCGGCGGGCGGGTGCTGGGCCTGTGCGGGGGGTATCAGATGCTGGGGCGGCACATCGCCGATCCCGACGGCATCGAGGGCCCGCCGGGCGAGGCGGCCGGTCTCGGGCTGCTCGATGTCGGAACGGTGCTGGCTGGCCCCAAGCGCCTGGCGCGGGTGCGCGGCGTGCTGGCCGGGGACGGCGCGGGCGGCGCCCTGGTCGAGGGCTTTGAGATGCACATGGGCCGCACCACCGGCCCCGCCACTGCCCGGCCGATGGTGGTGCTTGAGGACGGCCGGCCGGAGGGCGCGGTCTCGGCGGACGGGCGCGTGGGCGGCACCTATGTGCACGGGCTGTTTCAGGAGGACGGGGCGCGGGAAGCCTGGCTGGGCGCGCGCGGCGCCCGGTCCAGCGTCGCGTTCGCCGCCGGGGTCGAGGCGGCGCTGGACGCGCTGGCGGCGCATCTGGAGCGGCATGTGGCGATCGATCGGCTGCTGGGGATGGCGCGGTAGGCGAGGATGGCCAGGGGCTGCGCCGCCCCAAAGCCCCCAGAGGCTGGCCCCTCCAAAGCGCCCAGGGGCTGCGCCCCCCCAAGTGCCCAGGGGCTCTGCCTCATGGTCCAGGGGGACTCCGCCGGGGCTTTGGCTCCAGACCCCTTTCGCCGGGGACGACTCTCCGAGAGAGGCGGATTCAGGGCATGCGGCTCTCTGGCGGGTCTCCCCATGAGACATCGGCGGCCGACAGCCTGGCCTCGTGCCGCGAGCATGGAGCCTCGCCGACATGGGCTGTTTCCCGATAGGGTCGGCGACGTGCTTCAACCGGGCATCCTCGGGAGGTTGCCGCGGCCGCGCGATCAAGCTGGGAGATGATCTTGAAGCGCTGTCGCTGCTTCGGCCGGCCTTGGCGGGCAGGCAGGCCCGCCGGGTGCGGGCATTGGCAGCGATCCGCGAGGACCAGAGCGGCTGGCGGCCGGCGGCCATCGCCGCGGTGGGGCTGCAGACGTGGCGCGATCGGGTGCTGGCTCGCAACGCCGCCGGGGAGGGAGCACCATGCGGTCATCTAAACGCCACCAAGCGCGGTTTGTTCGGCGGCGGTGGTTCCGTGATCGACCACGCGATGTCGGTGATCTCGTGCCGAGGTGGTGTCAGGGCGGCGTGATGCCGCGTTTCTGGCGGCTGATGAAGATGCGGTGCCGCCCGGCGTGGTGGCCGCGCTGGCCGCGATCGGCAAAGGCGCGCGCGACGGCGACGCCGGTGAGCCGCCCGATCTGGGCGATCTAGGCGATCTGGGCGATCTGGGCGGTCAGGGTGTGGCCGTCATCGGGGTTGGCGGGCAGGGCGCGCGCGCCGAGGACGCACTGCCCGCCTGGGGCTGCGGCCTTGGTGGTGGCAATCGAGACCTTGACGCCGAACGCGAAGCGCGCACGGGCCTTGCCTTTGCCGATGCACGCCACCTCCGGCGCGTGCAGAGAATGGCGCGTGCAGAGAATGGCGCGTGCAGAGAATGGCGCGTGCAGAGAATAGAGCCTGGCACTGCCACGATCCTCACGCCGCTGCCGCGGCAGGCGGCCGACCAGGTCCAGCGTCGGGGCGCAGGCGGCGGCGGTTTCGGCCTTGTCCACGACCTTGCGGGCGATATCGCGCGCCAGCCGGCCCAGCCAGGTGCGCAGGCGGCGGACCTGGCGCTCAGCCTGGTGGGGGCGGGGGGACGACATCAGCCGCGCGGCTTCCCGCTTCGCCCGGCCGGACACGCGCAGATAGGATTGCCGCAGCGTCACGCCGTGCCGGCGCGCCAGCCGCACCGGCACCGTGATGCCGCGCTGCGGGAGGCGGAACACCTCAGGCGTTTCGCTCAGCCAAAACTCCCAGCACCAGGCATCGACTTTCCTTTCTTCACGGATGACTGGCTACGGCTTGAGGCTGCGCTGCCTCCCCCCGGTTTCAACGGCCCGCGGGTTGAACGGCGTCCGGTTTGAACGGGAGTCGGGCGGAGCCCGGCCGGCGGTGTTCGTAAACGCCGATCCCGCCGCGGGTTGGCCCCCCCGGTGTCGCCAGGCGGGGCGTCAGGACCGTTCAGCCGCGTCCATCTGTTTGATGATCGCAATCATGACGTCGTCGAACATTTCAGTGGTCAGTCGCCCGGTATTGGTGTTGTAACGGGAGACATGGTAGCTGTCGGCCAGTATCAGCCCGTCGGGCAGGTGGTGGATGGCGCCGTGACGGAAGCGCACCCGCGTCGCCGGCATGCCGCAGGCCCGCATCACCGCTGCATGGGCCAGGACGCCCAGGGCCAGCACTGCGCGCAGATTGGTCATTGCCTGCAATTCGGCGGTGAGGAAGCCGTTGCAGCCGGTGACTTCGGCGGGTTCGGGCAGGTTGGCGGGCGGCACGCAGCGCACGGCATTGACGATCCGGCAATCGATCAGCGCCAGCCCGTCATCGGGTTCGGCCAGATAGTCGCCGCGTGCCAGGCCGTGCCGCAGCAAGGTGGTGTAGAGCAGCACGCCGGCATGATCGCCGGTGAAGGGCCGGCCGGTGCGGTTGGCGCCTTTCAGTCCCGGCGCCATTCCCACCACCAGCAGGCGGGCGCCGAGCGGCCCGAAGCTCGGCACCGGGGCGTTGAACCAGTCCGGATGCGCGATCTTCTGCTCGGCCCGGAAGGCTGCCAGCCGCGGGCACAGGGCGCAATCGGCGGCGGGCGCGAGCGGTGCGGAATCGAGCGGAACGGTCTGGTTCATGGGGCTGCTTCAAGCGGCATCGTTTGCGTCAGGGAACGGATCGGCCGGGGTGGGGCGCAGCCCCGCCGGGCGTGGCCGCGGTTCCATCTGCCGGCGGGTGAATTCCGGCGCGATTTCGGCCAGTTCCAGGAACTGGTCGGCCTGGCGGCGCAATTCGTCGGCCACCATCGGCGGGCTGGTGCGGATCGAGGACACGACCGAGACCCGCACGCCACGCCGCTGCACCGCTTCCACCAGGCGGCGGAAATCCGAATCGCCGCTGAACAGCACGGCATGGTCGATCTTGTCGGCGAGTTCGAGCATGTCGATCGCGAGCTCGATATCCATGTTGCCCTTCACCCGCCGCCGGCCGGTCGCGTCGGTGAATTCCTTGGCCGGCTTGGTGACCAGGGTGTAGCCATTATAGGCCAGCCAGTCGGTCAGCGGCTTCAGGGGGGAATATTCCTCGGTTTCCAGAACCGCCGAATAATAATAGGCACGGATCACATGCGACTTACGGCGAAAGAATTCGAGCAGATTGCGATAATCAACATCGAAGCCGAGATTGCGCGAGGCAGAATACAGATTAGCACCGTCGATGAACAGGGCTACCCTTTCGTTGGGCAGGAAATGCATTGATTTCACCTTTCTGATGTGTGGGATGGCCCGCAATGATGCGTCTCTCGCCGGACAATGGCGCATTTCCGGGACTAATGTGAGGATAGATGCAGCAGAAATCTTACTCAACCGTGAACCGGTCGATGCAGCCATCGGGCAAGTGCAGGGCATGATCGGAACCCGCCGATGATCCTGATCGCGATCGGCGCCAATCTGCCCGGGCCGGACGGCGCGCCGCCGCTCGAGACCTGCCGCCGGGCGGGCCTCGCGCTTGCCGGATTGCCCGGGCTGCGCCTGGTTGCGCTGTCGGGCTGGTTCGAGACGACGCCGGTCCCGCCATCGGCTCAGCCGCTCTATGTCAATGGCATCGCCCGGCTGGAAGGGGTGATCGCGCCGGAGGCTCTGCTCGCCGCGCTGCAGGCGATCGAGCAGACCGAGGGGCGGGCGCGCGGGATTGCCAATGCGCCACGCACGCTCGATCTCGATATCGTCGCGATGGGCGATCTGGTCCGCCCCGCCCCCGATCCGGTGCTGCCGCATCCGCGTGCGCATCTGCGCGGTTTCGTGCTGGTGCCGCTCGCCGAGGTCGCACCCGGATGGGTGCATCCGGTGCTGGGCCGGCCGGTCACGGCGCTGATCGCGGCGCTGCCGGGCAGCGAACGGATCCGCCTGCTGGCCGGTGCCGATCCCCTCCAGGGATGATCGCCGGCGCGGCCGGGTCCGCACAAGAACGGGTCCGGCACGGTCGGGAGGCCCGGACCCGGTTCGCCGGAGGGGTGTCCCCGAGGGATGGGAGGGCAGCGTCATGCCGCTGGGATGGCCCGTGCGGCGGGAAAGCCCAGGCTCACCCGCGTGCCGACATCGGGCACCGACCGGATGTCGAGCGTGCCGCCATGCGCGACCATCAGGCTGCGGGCGCGGGCGAGTCCGAAGCCGAGTACGCGGCTGTCATCGGCGGGTCCGGCCGGGGTGGGATCGGCGCGGCAGATCCCCACGCCCTCATCGGCGATCACCAGTGCGATACGGTCGGGGGAGGGCCGTTCGAGCTGGATATCCACCCAGTCCTCGTCGCGCGAGTAGCGCGCTGCGTTGCACAGCACCCGGGTCAGGATCTGGCGCAGCGCGCGGCGGTCGGCCAGCAGCACCAGCTGCTGCAGGTCCGGATCGATCCGCCAGCAGCGGCGGCCGGGCAGGATCAGCAGCCGCACCGCCTCGATCGTCTCGGCGAGCAGCGGGCCGAGTGGCACGGGCGCTTCGCGCAGCACCCGGCTCGCCGCGTCCGGCGCCGCGTGGTCCTGCAGCGTATCGGCCAGATCCAGCACGATCGCGGAGGCTGCCGCGATGCTGGCGGCGCGGTCGCTCCCGCAGGCGCAGGCCGCGCAGCCCGGGTCGGGCAGACGCTCGGCCTCGCCCAGCAGCCGCAGCGCGGGTTCGCGCAGATCCTGCGCCGATTGCCGCATCAGCCTCATGACATCGCCGGCCGAAACCCGCGCCTGGTCGCGCTGGCTGCGCAGCACGGCCAGATCCTGGCGCAGCCGGCGCACCCGCATGGCCAGGGCGAGCAAGGTCAGGGCGGACAAGGCGGCGAACAGCGCCGCGATGGAGGAGAAATCGATCGGTCCCATGGCGTGAGACTGATGCCGGTGGGGAAAAGACCGGTTAATGCCGGGTCGTTTTTCGTGGCGTGGCGGGAAGGGAAGGCCGGGGGATCGGCTCCCCCGGTCTTCGTCGCGGTCTCATGCCCTGCCGTCGGGCCCGGCCCTTCCGCCAGGAGCGCTTCCAATACCGAGCGCAGGGGCCCTGCTTGGTTCAGCGGCGGGCTATCGGGGCAGCGCCCTTCGGCCCTGCCGTTCCCGGCGGTTACCCCTGCCGATCAGGCCGCTTCGTGGTTCCCGCCGGCGGCGCGTTTGGCGCGGGCGCGGGCGATGCGCCGCTTCAGGGTCCGCGCCTCGTCCGGCAGGTTGCGGTCCGGGGTGGCGAGCAGGAATGCATCGATGCCGCCATTATGCTCGACGGTGCGGATCGCATGGGTGGACAGCCGCATGCGCACCGCGATGCCGAGCGTATCGGACAGCAGCGAGGCATCCTGCAGGTTCGGCAGGAAGCGGCGGCGGGTCTTGTTGTTGGCGTGGCTGACGTTGTTGCCGGTCAGCACGCCTTTGCCCGTGATCTGGCAGCGGCGGGACATATCGGGTGACCTCGATCCGGACCGGGAGGATCCCGTGTCCTGGTTGCAGCGGAAAGCGCGCTGTATGGCCAAGCCCCTGGCCGGCGTCAAGCCATGGCCCGCCCGGGCCAGCGCGTACCCCATGCGCCTGGCGGCAACCTCGCGATCCCGGCCCGGCAGGGAGGGCTGGGATCGCGGGTTCGCACCCGCGCCGCCATGGGGCGCGGCGCGGCCTGGCGGGCGCCGCCGCACGCGCCTGATCTGCCGGTCCACGAATCCGATCCCGCCCCGGCCGGAGCGGGCGCGGATCAGGCGTGCCGGCCTCCGGCGCGGCCGGTGCCGCCGGATCACTGCCCCCCAGACGGCTGCGCAGGAAGCCCAGCCCGGCCTCCAGCAGCGCATTGCCGCTCGGCACCGTGCCGTTCGGGGTCATGCCGTCGACCATCCCGGGCAGATGCTGGGAGATCTGGGCCAGTAACTGGTCGACCGGCAGGCCGGTCTTCTGGGCGAGGGACTGCACCTGCTCGGAGCCGAGCACCTTTTGGATCAGGTCGGTGGCCACGGACTGGTTCTCGCCGGTGCCGACCCAGGAGGCGATGATCCCGCCGGCCCCGGCCGCTTCGAATTTCTGCACGAGCCCGGCGAGCCCGCCATTGGCCGGATCGCTGACCATCGCCACCAGGTGCTGGGCGACGCCGCCATCCTGCGCCGCGGTCTGGCCGCCGCCGGTCAGAGCGGCGGAAATCTGGTCGAACAGGGACATGAGTGTCTCTCCACGGTTGAGTACCAGACCGGCCGTGCGTGTGTCCGCTTGTTACCAGTCCGACAGATTGCCGCTCTAACACGCCCGGACGCGGCGTTGGGAGGAAGACTGGATGACCATCGCAAAGACGTGACGCGACCCCCGGGCGCCGGAGCTTGGGGCCCCGCCCCCACGCCGGGGCCTGGGT
>DAICZL010000738.1 GCA_027311165.1 bacterium | reverse complement strand
ACTCCATCCCGCACGGACCAGGGGTTTGGCCGCCGGCAGGACCCGAGAGGCGATGGGGCAGGCCGCGGTCTTCCCCCCTGGCCGGTCCGTGTCAGCCCCGGCCGGGTCCGTATCAGCTCTGGCCGGGTCCGTTTCCGCCCTGGCCGGGTCCGGACCGCCCGCCGGCGGTGCCGGACCGGGCAGGCGCTACCGCAATCCCGGCCAATTCTGCCAGGCCTCGCGGAACGGCGCCTCGTCCAGGTCCTCCACCGCCGGGGCGGTCTCGGCGCCGGACAATTCCGTGAGCCGCGCCGGCGCCGACAGGCCCGGCACGAACGGGCTCTGCCGGTCGAGCGGCACATCGGCGCGCACCAGCATGCGCAGCACGGTGAACAGGCCGACCACCCCCAGCACCACCGCGACATAGGCGAACAGCCCGGCCGGGCCGAAGCGGCCCATCGCGGCACCGGCCACGCTCGGCCCGATGCTGGAGCCGAGCGACCAGACGAACAGCAGACCGCCGCTGACCCCCACCATCTCGGCGCGGTCCAGATGGTCGTTGGTCTGGCCGGACCCGAGACCGTACAGCGGCGCGGTCAGCCCCGCGAAGACGAACCCCATGGCCGCCAGCACCGCGAACGGCACATGCAGCCCGACCACGCCCACCAGCATCAGCACCAGTGCCAGAACGAAGGCCAGCACCACCACCGCGAGCGTCACCAGCCGCCGCCCGAAGCGGTCCGACAGCATGCCGATCGGATATTGCACCGCGAGGCCCGCGACGGTCGCGACCGCGAGGAAGGCCGGCACCGCGCCCGCGCCATACTCCAGCCGTTCGAGGAACACCGGCGAGAGCGCGTAGAAGGCGCTGTTGACCAGCCCCGAGGTCAGGCAGCAGACCATCCCCAGCGGCGAGATCGCGAACAGCCGGTGCGGCCAGACGAAACTGCGCCGGGCCATCGCCGGATTGGCCTGCACGGTCAGCGCCATCGGCAGCAGCGCGGTCGCGAAGGCCAGGCCGACCACGACGAACAGCAGCGCCGAGCCCTCCACCACATTGAGCGCGAGCGGTCCGGCCGCCGCCCCGCCCCAGGAGGCCACCAGATAGGCGGCGAAGGTGCGCCCCCGCGTCGCATCGTCGGCGCGGTCGTTCAGCCAGCTCTCGGCGACCAGGAACAGGCCGGAGGCGGCATAGCCGACCAGCACCCGCAGCAGCGCCCAGATCCAGGGCGAGGCAAAGAAGGGCAGCAGCAGAGCCCCATCGGCGGCGATGGTCGCAAACACCGCGAAGGCACGGATATGACCGACCCGCCGCACCACCCGGTCCCCCAGCAGCGCACCGGCGAGGAAGCCCAGGAAATAGGCCGAGGCGACGACGCCGATGACCGGCGCGGCGATACCGGCGCGCAGCAGCAGCAGCGGCACCAGGGCATTCATCACGCCGAGCGCGATCTGGGCGCTGACGACACCGAGCAGGACGGGCGCGATCGGGGCGAGACTGGGCGGCATCGGCGCAGTCTGCCCGCGATCGTGCCCGCTTCCCATGGGGATCCTGCCCGCGCTGTGGGCTTTCCCGCCCGCGACGGCCGGTCCAGGATGCGCTGCCTCGTGGTCCGATCCTGACGCCTGGTGTGCAGGCGTCAGGTGAACCGGCCCACCAGACAACGGCGCATGGCGCTCATCGGACGGTTCCATCCGTCCGGTCGGCGCCGCCTGGAAGTTCGGGGATGGACGAAATGACGGATGGCTTCAGCCTCGATCGCGTGCCGGCGATCACCCAGGCGGCGGGCGGGCTCGCCCGGCTGGGGGAACTGGCCCGGACGCTGGGGGCCGGCGCGCCGGTGCTGCTGGTGGCCGATCCCGGGCTCGCGCCATTC
>DAICZL010000730.1 GCA_027311165.1 bacterium | reverse complement strand
CCCCAGGCTTGCACCCCCCAGGCTTGCACCCCCCAATCGGGCGCTCCTCCCGCCGGCATCCCGGCGGAAGGGTCAGGGCCGGCCCCGGGGCTTCGGGCACCGGGACGGGGGCAGGCGCCGCGAGCCTCGCGGCCGGGGATGGACCGTTCCGCCCGGCCGGGCCCGCACGGCGATGACCGCGACCGGCCTGCGCGAGATCGCGGAACCCCGCGCCAATGCGCTGCTGCGCGGCCACGAGGCGGCCGAGGCGACGCTGGCCGGTGCCGTCGCCGCCGGGCGGCTGCATCATGGCTGGCTGATCACCGGACCGGAGGGGGTGGGCAAGGCGACGCTCGCCTTCCGCTTCGCGCGCTGGCTGCTGGCCGGCGCCCCCTCCGCGCCGGCCGGGCAGGGCGCGCTGGCGCTCGACCCGAACCATCCGGTGTTCCGCCGCGTCGCCGCCGCCGGCCATGCCGATCTGCTGAGCCTCGCGCTCGGGATCAACGAGAAGACCAGGCGGCCGCGCCGGGAGATGGTGGTGGACGATGTCGCCCCGCTGGCTGAGTTCCTGCACCTGACCGCGGCCGAGGGCGGCTGGCGGGTCGTGGTCATCGACCAGGCCGAGGCGCTGAACCGCAACGCCGCCAACGCGCTTCTGAAGACGCTGGAGGAGCCGCCGCGGCGGGCGGTGCTGCTGCTCGCCTGCGCCGCGCCGGGGCGGCTGCCGGCGACGCTGCGCAGCCGCTGCCGCCTGCTGCGGCTGCAGCCGCTGGCCCAGACGGTGCTGGCCGATCTGCTCGCGACCTATCTGCCCGACCGTGACCTCGACGCGCGGATGCGCCTCGCATCACTGGCCGAGGGCTCGCCCGGCCGGGCGTTGCGCCTGGCCGAGGCGGGGGGGATCAGGCTCGCCGATCTCGCCGCCGAGGCGCTGGCGGGGCTGCCCCTGCCGAGCCTCGCGCGGGCCTCTCAGCTGGCCGATGCGCTCGGCCGGGACGAGACGGCGTTCAGCACCTTCTTCGACATGCTGCGCAGCTCGATCGCTGCGATGCTGCGGGCGCAGGCGCGCGGAGAGCTGGGGCCGGAGCAGGCGCGTCTCGCGGCCCTGCATCCGCCGGCGGTGTGGGAACGGCACTGGCAGGCGTTGGGGGCGCTGCAGGCCGAGACCGAGGGTTTCGCGCTCGACCGGCGCCAGGCGGTGGTGGCGGGGCTGGGATTGCTGAGCGGGCAGGGCTAGCGCAACAGCGCATCAGGTCGACTTCACCCGCGATATGATCGCTCGACAAATCAGAGAGCTGGAGCGCGGGGCGGCCCGCCCTGATCCGCCCCGCCCAGGGGGTGGACAGGCGGCGGCGCACCCGCCACGCCCTGCCGGGCTCTTGCGTTTCGCAGGCCGTCAGGCCATTGGAACCGGCGTTGCTGCGATCGCGCCTGCCGTTCGGCATGCACCGGGGCAGGCGGACCGCCAGACCATGGCCGGCGGTGTGCATCGGACGCGCCAGACCGTCCGATTCATACCCCCAGCCCAGTGCCCCGGAAATTCGGGAGCGAATTTCACAGACGGGACAGGCCATGACCCAGCGCTGCTTTCTGACCACGCCGATTTACTACGTGAACGGCGCCCCCCATATCGGCCACGCCTATACCTCGATCGCCGCCGATGTGCTGGCGCGCTGGAAGCGGCTCGACGGTCAGGAGGTGTTCTTCCTGACCGGCACCGACGAGCACGGCCAGAAGGTCGAGAAGGCCGCCGCCGAGGCCGGGGTGGAACCGCAGGAATTCGCCGACCGGGTCTCGGCCGATTTCCGCGACATGGCCGGGCGGATGGGCGTGTCCTATGACGATTTCATCCGCACCACCGAACCGCGCCACAAGCAGGGCTGCGCCGAGCTGTGGCGGCGGATGGCGGCTGCGGGAGACATCTATCTCGGCGCCTATGAAGGCTGGTACGCGGTGCGCGACGAGGCCTTCTACGACGAGGCCGAACTCACCACCCGCGCCGATGGCGTGCGCGTCGGCCCCTCCGGCGCGCCGGTGGAGTGGGTGAGGGAGCCTTCCTATTTCTTCCGCCTGTCCGCCTGGCAGGACCGGCTGCTGGCCTTCTACGAGGCCAATCCGGAGTTCATCGCCCCGGTCTCGCGCCGCAACGAGGTGCTGAGCTTCGTGCGCGGCGGGCTCAACGACCTCTCGATCAGCCGCACCAGCTTCCGCTGGGGCATCCCGGTGCCGGGCGATCCGGACCATGTGATGTATGTGTGGCTGGACGCGCTGGCCAATTACATCACCGCGCTGGGCTTCCCCGACGAGACGGCGCCGCGCTTCGCCTTCTGGCCGGCCGACCTGCATCTGGTGGGCAAGGAGATCGTGCGCTTCCACGCCGTGTACTGGCCGGCCTTCCTGATGGCCGCCGGGCTGGCGCCGCCCCGGCGCGTCTATTCGCATGGCTGGTGGACGGTCGAGGGCGAGAAGATGAGCAAATCGCTCGGCAACGTCATCGACCCACGCGATCTGGCGGCCACGTTCGGCCGCGATGCGGTGCGCTATTTCCTGCTGCGTGAGGTGCCGTTCGGCAATGACGGCGATTTCAGCCGTCGCGGCCTGGTGACCAGGCTGAACACCGAGTTGGCCAACGATCTGGGCAATCTGGCGCAGCGCAGCCTGTCGCTGATCGCGCGCAACTGCGCGTCGCTCCTGCCCGAGCGCGCCGCGCCGACCGAAGCGGATGCCGCCCTGCTCGAGCAGGCGGCGGCGCTGGTCGGCCGGATCGGCCTGCTGCTGGACCGGCAGGCCTTCCAGGACGCCCTGGAAGAGGCGTGGAGGGTGGTTCGCGCTGCCAATACCTATATAGATCATCAGGCGCCCTGGGCGCTGCGCAAGACCGATCTGGCGCGCATGGGGGCGGTTCTGCGGGTGCTGGCCGACACGCTGCGGGTGCTGGCCACGGTGCTGAGCCCGTTCATGCCCGAAAGCATGGCGCGGATGCTCGACCAGCTGGGGGTGCCGGCCGGGGCGCGGCGCCTGGCCGACCTCGCCACGCCGCTGCCGGGGGGGATCGTGCTGCCGCCGCCGGCCGGGGTGTTCCCGCGCTTCGTGGACGATGCCGTCTGATGCTGGTCGATTCGCACTGCCATCTCGACTATTTCACCGCCGCCGAACTGCCCCAGCTGCTGGAGCGCGCCGCCGCCGCCGGGGTGGCGCAGATGGTGACGATCGGCACCAGGCTGACCCAGGCGCCGGCGCAGATCGCGCTGGCCGAGGCCTGGCCCCAGGTCTGGTGCACCGTGGGGGTGCATCCGCACAATGCCGGCGAAGCGCCGGTGCCCGAGCCCGCGGCGATCGCGGCGCTCGCATCCCATCCGCGGGTGGTGGGGATCGGCGAGAGCGGGCTCGACCATTTCTACGACAAGGCGCCGCGCCCGGCGCAGGCGGCGAGTTTCCGGGCCCATATCCGCGCCGCCCGGCTGGCCGGGCTGCCGCTGGTGATCCATGCCCGCGACGCCGATGCCGAGATCGCCACGATCCTTCAGGAAGAACGCGCTGATGGCGGAGACTTCGCGTTTCTGCTGCATTGCTTCAGCTCCGGGCGGAAACTCGCTGAAATTGCGGTTGAAATGGGCGGTTATGTCAGTTTCTCCGGGATCCTGACATTTCCGAAATCCATTGAACTGAGGCAGATCGCAGCCGATCTTCCGGCCGAGCGGCTGCTGGTGGAGACAGACTCGCCCTATCTGGCGCCGGTGCCGCATCGGGGCCGGCGCAACGAGCCCGCCTTTGTCGCCGAGACCGCCGCCGTGCTGGCCGGGCTGCGCGGCCTGGCGCCCGAGGCGCTGGCCGAGCTCACCACGGGCAATTTCCGCCAGCTGTTCCGCAAGACCGCCTGAACACCGTCGACCATGGAAGATATTCCCCACATTCAATGGATTGTGGCGCTATCTGCCGGTTGGATGGCGCCCCCGTGCGGGTGATCCTGCTGGGCACCGGCGGGTCGGCCGGGGTGCCGCAGATCGGCGGGGCGGATGGCAGTGGCGACTGGGGCAGCTGCGATCCTGCCGAGCCGCGCAACCGGCGCAGCCGGGCGAGCATCGTGATCGAGCAGGCCGGCCGGCGGCTTCTGGTGGATACCGCGCCGGATCTGCGCAGCCAGTTGCTGGCCTGCGGCGTGCCGGGCGTGGACGCAATCCTTTATACGCATGCCCATGCCGACCATATCACCGGGCTCGATGATGTGCGGATCCTCAACCGGATCGCCGGTCGGCCGATCGAGGCGCTGGCCTCGGCGGCGACCTTCGAGGAACTCGCACGGCGCTTCGACTATGTGTTCCAGCCCTGGCAGCCGCCGGGCTTCTTCCGGCCGGTGCTGGAAGGCCGGGTGGTGGCGCCGGGAGAGATCGTGCGGGCGGCGGGTCTGGATCTCGCGCTGTTCGACCAGGACCACGGTTTCAGCCGCACGCTGGGGCTGCGCTGCGGCGGGTTCGCGTATTCGACCGATGTGGTGCGGCTGGACGAGGCGGCGTTCGCGGCGCTGGCCGGCGTGCAGACCTGGGTGCTGGGCTGTTTCCAGCGCAGCGGTCCGCATAAGACCCATGCGCATCTGGATCTGGCGCTGGACTGGGCGGCCCGGGTTGGCGCGCGGCGGACGGTGCTGACCCATATGGGTCCCGACATGGACTGGGCCTGGCTTGCGCGGCATCTGCCGCCGGGCGTGGAACCGGGATATGACGGTCTGGTGCTGGAGGTGGCGTGACATGGCCTCTGTGGATGGCCTCTGGGACATGACTTTCCATAATATGCATTATGCGATCTTAAGCGGTGCCTGGAGCGACGCGGCGCCGACCGCCGATCGCGCCGGCCCCATCCCGGAAGGTGCGCGCCCCATCCCGGAAGGTGCGCTCCCCATCCTGGAGGGAGCGCACTGGCACCTCGCTTGGCGCGCATGACGCCGCCCACCCCGGTACCCGCTCTGCCGGTGTTCGACGCGGCGTTCCGTGAGAGCCTGCTCGCCCTGTTCCGCTACCGCCGCGACGTGCGCCATTTCCGCCCGGCGCCGGTGCCGCCAGGGGTTCTCGACGCGCTGATCGAGACCGCCTGTCTCGCGCCCTCGGTCGGGCTGAGCGAGCCCTGGCGCTTCGTCAGCGTCGAGGACCCGGCGCGGCGGGCCGCCATCCGGGCCAGTTTCGCCGCCTGCAACGCCCAGGCCCTCGCCCGCCAGGACAGCGACCGTGCCGCGCGCTACGCCCGGCTGAAACTCGCCGGGCTGGACCAGGCGCCCTGCCAGTTCGCGCTGTTCGCCGAGCCCGAACCGGCCCAGGGCGGCGGACTCGGCCGCGCCACCATGCCGCAGACCCCCGCCTATTCGGCGGTGATGGCGGTCCATACACTCTGGCTCGCGGCGCGCGCGATGGGCATCGGCCTGGGCTGGGTCTCGATCCTCGACCCCGCCGCCGTGACCACGGCGCTGGACGTGCCGGCGCACTGGACCTTCATCGGCTATTTCTGCCTGGGCTATCCCGAAACCGAGTCCGACACGCCGGAACTGGAGCGGGAAGGATGGGAACATCGCCGCGGCGCCGCCGCCACCCGCCTGCACCGCTGATCCGCCGCGGCGATGTTCCC
>DAICZL010000723.1 GCA_027311165.1 bacterium | reverse complement strand
AAGCAGGCATCAGCCCGCAAAGGGCATGGATCCGACGGGCTAGCTGCCGCCGCCCACGCAGGTATTGGCGGTCTTGGGCGTGCACACATCGAGCCCCGTATAGGTCGGGTCCGACGGCGGCGCCTTGCCATCCTTGATGTCCTTGAGGAAGAACATCGCCTTGTAGCCCATCTCGAACGGCCGCTGGCCCACCTGGCCGGAAGAGAGGCCTTCCTTCATCAAGGTGATCTGGATCGGCAGCGTATCGGCCACCACCAGCGCGAGCGAGCCATCGGCGATGCGGGCCTTGTATTTCTCGGCCACCTTCTTGTAGGCCTGCGGTACGAATTGCGGGAACCCGCCGGTCGGCACGAAGGCATCGAGCTTGGGATACTTGCCAAGCGTGTCTTCCATCTGCTGCACGGCCACCGGGAAATCGTCGTTGGTGTAGAGCGGGCAGCCATCTGCCTCGGTCCAGCCGTTCTGGCCGGTGAGCCGCACGCCCGGCGCCTCGGGGCTCTTGGTGCCGGAAAGTGTGTCGCGGATGCCCTGCATGCGCTCGTTGTGATTGGCCGCGGCGGCGCCGCCGGACTGGATGCAGATCGTGCCGCCCTTCGGCTTGATCGCCATCACTTCCTTGGCCAGGTTCACGCCGATGTCGTAATTATGGGTACCGACATAGGCGATGCGCAGCGCCTTGTCCTTGGGCAGCAGGTCGCTGTCCCAGGTAAGGACCGGGATGCCGGCCTTCTTGGCCGCTTCCAGCGCCCGCCCCATCGCCGCGGCATTGGCGGGGGACACGGCGATGCCGTCCACGCGCTTGGCGATCAGGTCGTTGACGACCTGCACCTGCTCCTCGCCGCCGCCATGCTCGCCGGGTCCGATGTAGTAGCACTTGACGCTGCCGGCGAGTTCCTTCTCGGCCTTGCGGCAGCCGGCCAGCGCCTGGTCGAAGAACGGGTTGTTCATGTTCTTCGGCACCAGGGCGAAGGTATAGACCTTGTCGGCGGCCTTGCCCGGGGTCATCCCCGCGGTCACGGCAGCAGCGACCAGTGCCGCGCCGGCCAGGTATTTCAGCATGAGCGTTTCTCCCTTTGTTTCGCTCGGTGGAGCCTTGAGGCCCCGGACGACCAGCAGGACGCGCGGATCAGTTCCGCTTGCGGCCGCGGATCTTCTCCAGCAGCACCGCCAGTACGATGAACACCCCGACGAAGATGCCCTGCCAGTTGGAATCCACCCCGGCCATCAGCAGGCTGTTGCGGATCACCTCGATCAGCGCCGAGCCTATGAAGGCGGCATAGGACCCGCCCTCGCCGCCCATCAGATTGGCGCCGCCGATCACGGTGGAGGCGATCACCCGCAATTCATAGCCGGTGCCGACCGCGTTGATCGCCGAGCCGTTGAACCCCAGCAGCAGCAGCGAGGCGATCCCGGCCATGCCGGCCGAGGTGAGATAGGCCTGGAACTTGATGCGCGCCACCGGCACGCCGGTCAGACGTGCCGCGTTCTCGTTGCCGCCGATCGCGAACAGATAGCGGCCCCAGGCGGTCAGATGCAGGACCAGAGCGGTGCCCACGGCCATGAACAGCAGCACCCACATCGGGTTGGCGAGCCCCAGCACCTGGCCCCCGCCGATCGCGTACACCGTCTCGGCGTCCGGGCCGAAATCGGTGATCATCTTGTTCTGCGACATCACCACCGCGGCCGAGCGTCCGGCCTGCAGCATGCCCAGCGTCACCACGAAGGACGGCAGGCCGACATAGGCGATCAGCGCGCCGTTGATCGCGCCCGCCACCAGCCCGGCGGCGAACCCGCCCGCGAAGGCCAGCCACCAGGCATAGCCCGCCTGCAGGATCAGCCCCGCCACGATCGCGACGATGCCCAGGATCGAGCCCACCGACAGGTCGATGCCGCCGGTGATGATCACCACGGTCATCCCCAGCGCCATGATGCCGATGAAGGCGAAGTTGCGCGTGATGTTGTAGAAATTCTCGACCGTGGCGAATGCCGTCGGCGCCAGCCAGGACATCACCAGGCACATCGCCAGCACCGCCATGGTGACCCAGAAGGCCTGGCTGGCGAACATGCGTTCGAGCAGCGAGCGCTCCTTCATGCCCGACACATCGCCGATCGCCGAGCTGATCACCGCCGCCTGGGGCTTGTCCTCGGGGAATTCGTCGTCCACTTCGACCCGCGGGGCTTCACGCGGCATGGATGGCTCCTGTGATCAGGCCGGTGACTTCCTCCGGGCTGGACGCGGCGATCGCCTTGTCGGCGACCTTGTGGCCGCGACGCATCACCACGACCCGGTCACACACCGCGAACACATCCGGCATGCGGTGGCTGATCAGCACGATGGCGATACCGCGATCGCGCAGGCGGCGGATCAGGTCGAGCACCTCGGCCACCTGGCGCACCGAGATCGCCGCGGTCGGCTCGTCCATCAGCACGATCTTGGGATTGGACAGCCGGGTGCGGGCGATCGCCACCGCCTGGCGCTGGCCGCCCGACATCCGCCGCACCATGTCGCGCGGCCGGGTCTCCGACTTCAGTTCCTTGAACAATTCGCCGGCCCGTTCATACATCGCCTGGTAGTCGAGGATGCGGAACGGGCCGATGCCGGTCTTGAGCTCGCGGCCGAGAAACACGTTGGCGGCGGCAGTCAGATTGTCGCACAGCGCGAGGTCCTGATAGACCACCTCCACGCCCTTCTGGCGCGCCTCGATCGGCTTGGTGAAATGCACCACCTCGCCATCCAGCACGAGTTGGCCGGAGGTGGCGCCGAACGCGCCGGCGATGATCCGCACCAGGGTGGACTTGCCCGCCCCGTTATCGCCCATCAGCCCGAGCACGCCGCCCGCCTCGAGCGAGAACGTCACTTCGTTCAGCGCCCTGATCGCGCCGAAACTCTTCGAAACCTGGCGGAGTTCGAGTACGGGCACCGTCGGGCGTTTCCATCTTTTTTTGCAGGTCAGACCAATTGCCGGGACGCTAGAATAACCTTTCGGCCTTGTCCAGCGGCGCATCCGCGAACAGCGCCGTTCTGCGCGATCGCGCGAAGGGCCAAGACCCTGGCACGATCTTCGCGGCATCTTCCGATTGCCGCCGCATCGCCAAGCCGTCGGGCTTTCGCTAGCGTGGAGGCGTCCGCCGCCGGTCCCTCGGAGCAGCTGCACCATGCACGACCCGCGCCCATCGCACTCCACCGCCGCAGCGCCCGTGCTGCGGATCACGCGCGCCGGCGACGTGGCGCTGATCCTGATCGACAACCCTCCGGTCAACGCGCTGTCCCAGCCGCTGCGCCAGGCGCTGCTCGACGCGATCGCCGCGGTCGCCGCCGATCCGGCGATCCGCGCCGCGGTGCTGGCCTGCGAGGGCCGCACCTTCTGTGCCGGCGCCGATATCCGCGAATTCGATGCCGGCCCGGGTGCGCCGCCGCTCGGCGTGGTGGTCAGCGCGATCGAGGACTGCCCCAGGCCGGTGGTCGCGGCGCTGCACGGCACCGCGCTGGGCGGCGGGTTCGAGCTGGCGCTGGGCTGCCACGCCCGCATCCTGGCCCCCGACGGGTTCGTCGGCCTGCCGGAGGTGCGGATCGGGCTGATCCCCGGCGCCGGCGGCACCCCGCGCACCCCGCGCCTGGCCGGTGCGCTGGTGGCGCTCGACCTCGCCAC
>DAICZL010000721.1 GCA_027311165.1 bacterium | reverse complement strand
GAGCAGGCGCAGGTCGACAGCGACGAGACGCAGGTGCGGATCGCCGCCGATCGCGTCAGCTACACGATCCTGCAGGCCGACGCCGCCGGCACCGTGATCGCCCGCGGGGCCGAGCCGGGCGAAGTGGTGCAGGCGGGCCAGATGATCGTGCAGGTCGCGCGCGAGGGCGGCCGCGATGCGGTGTTCGACGTGCCCGCGCAGGTGCTGCGCGCGGCGCCGGGCGACCCGCGGGTGACGGTCACACTCACCGACGATCCCACGGTCACCGCCGTCGGGCGGGTGCGCGAGGTGGCGCCACAGGCCGATCCGGTCACCAGGACCTTCGAGGTCAAGGTCGGCCTGACCGACCCGCCGGCGGCGATGCGGCTCGGCGCCACGGTCAACGGCAAGATGCATCTGGACAGTGACGCGGTGATCGCCATTCCGGCCTCCGCCCTGACCGAGATAAACCGCCAGCCGGCGGTCTGGATCGTCGATCCGGCGACGCTCACCGTCTCGCTGCACGCCATCGAGCTGCTGCGGTTCGATCCGGGAACCGTCGTTGTCGCCCATGGACTGACCGGCGGGGAGATCGTCGTGACCGCCGGCGTGCAGGCGCTGCATCCTGGCCAGAAGGTCCGGCTGCTCGGGGAAGCCGGCTAGTGGGCTTCAACATCTCGGAATGGGCGCTCGGCCACCGCTCCTTCGTTGTCTATCTGATGATCGCCTCGGTGCTGGCCGGCGTGGGGGCGTTCTACAGCCTCGGCCGCGACGAGGATCCGGCGTTCGTGATCAAGACCATGGTGGTTCAGGCCGCCTGGCCGGGCGCGACCATCGATGACACGCTCCAGCAGGTCACCGAGCGGATCGAGCGGACGCTGCAGGAAACCCCGCATCTCGATTTCGTCAACAGCTACACGACCCCCGGTCGGACCACGATCTTCGTCAATCTGCAGGGCGCGACACCGGCCCACGAAGTGCCCGACATCTGGTATCATGTCCGCAAGAGCGTGGCCGACATGCGCCACACCTTGCCGGCTGGCGTGGTGGGTCCCGGTTTCAACGACGAGTTCGGCGATACGTTCGGCATCATCTACGGCTTCACCGCCGACGGGTTCAGCCAGCGCGAATTGCGCGACCGGGTGGATGACATCCGCTCCCAGTTGCTGCGGGTGCCCGACGTCGCCAAGATCGAGATGCTCGGCGCCCAGGACGAGCGCATCTTTGTCGAGTTCTCGATGCGGGTCCTGGCCGGCCTCGGCATCGAGCGCTCGGCGCTGATCGCGGCGCTGCAGGCGCAGAACATCGTGAGCCCCGCGGGCGTCATCCAGACCGGCAACGAGCAGCTGCTGCTGCGGGTCAGCGGCGCCTTCGAGTCCGAAGAAGACCTGCGCAACGTCAATTTCGTGGCTGGCGGCCGGATGATCCGCCTGCGCGACATCGCCGAGATCCGCCGCGGCTTCGCCGATCCCCCGCAGCCGCTGTTCCGGGTCAACGGCAAGCCGGCGATCGGTCTCGGGATCGCGATGCGCGAGGGCGGCGACGTGCTGGCGCTCGGCCACAATATCGGTCAGGCCATGCACCGGATCGGCGAGGATCTGCCGCTCGGGATCGATGCGGTGCTGGTCGCCGACCAGCCGCATGTGGTGGATCACGCGATCAGCGATTTCACCACCTCGCTCTGGCAGGCGATCGCCATCATCATGGTGGTGAGCTTCGTGAGCCTCGGCGCGCGCGCCGGGCTGGTGGTCGCGATGTCGATCCCGCTGACGCTCGCCATCGTCTTCCCGGTGATGGAGTTCTTCGGCATCGACCTGCAGCGCATCTCGCTCGGCGCGCTGATCATCGCGCTCGGGCTGCTGGTCGATGATGCGATGACCACGATCGATGTGATGACCTCCCGCCTCGCCGCCGGCGACGGCAAGGAGCAGGCCGCCACCTTCGCCTACCGGACGCTCGCGGTGCCGATGCTGACCGGCTCCTTCGTCACTGCGGCGGGGTTCGTGCCGATCGGCTTCGCCAAGAGCTCGGCCGGCGAATACACGTTCTCGATCTTCGTTGTCGTGGGCCTGGCGCTGACGCTCTCCTGGATCGTGGCGGTGCTGTTCGCGCCGCTGCTCGGGGTGGTCATCCTCAAGCAGCCCGACCGGTCCGGCCCGGCGAAGCCCAGCCGGATTCTCGGCGCGTTCCGTGCCCTGCTGGTGACGGCGATGCGGCTGCGCTGGCTGACCATCGGGATCACGGTGGCCTGCTTCGCCGTCGCCGTGGTGCTCTCGCCGCTGATCCCCCGCCAGTTCTTTCCGCCCTCGGACCGGCCCGAGCTGCTCGTCGATCTCAGGCTGCCGCAGAATGCCTCGATCTACGGCACCGATCAGATCGCCAGCCGGCTCGATGACATGCTCAGGTCCGATCCCGATGTCGCGAGCTGGAGCACCTATGTCGGCCGCGGCGCGATCCGTTTCTATCTGCCGCTGGCGGTGGAACTGCCCAACGACTTCTTCGCCCAGGCGGTGGTCGTCGCCAAGGACGTCGCGGCGCGGGAGCGGCTGCACACGCGGCTTGAGAAGGCGCTCGCGGAGAGCCTGCCGAGCGCGGTCACCCGTGTCGCCCCGCTCGGCCTCGGCCCGCCGGTCGGCTGGCCGGTGCAGTACCGGGTGAGCGGCCCCGATCTGGCGCAGGTGCGCGACATCGCGCTCAGGCTCGGGGCTCTGGTCGCCGCCAATCCCGAGGCGCGGCAGGTCAATTTCGACTGGATGGAGCCGGCCAGGCGGGTTCGGATCAACATCGATCAGGACCAGGCCCGCCTGCTCGGCCTCAGTTCGCAGACCCTGGCGGGGGTGCTCAATTCGGTGGTCACCGGCAGCACGGTCACCCAGCTGCGTGACGGCATCTACCTGGTGGACGTGGTGGTGCGGGCGAATGACGAGGAGAGCGTATCGCTGGAGACGCTGCGCAATGTGCAGGTGCCGCTGCCGGGTGGGCGGACGGTGCCGCTCAGTCAGCTCGCGAGCTTCGAGTTCGACCAGGAATTCCCGCTGATCTGGCGCCGCGACCGGATCCCCACCCTGACCGTGCAGGCCGATGTGGCGCCGGGCGCGCTGCCCGAGGGCGTCGTCACGGCCCTGGCACCGTCGATCGGCAAGCTCGTCGCCGAACTGCCGCCGGATTATCACGTGGCGATCGGCGGCACCGTGGAGGAGAGCCAGAAATCCCAGGCCTCGGTCATCGCGGTGGTGCCGCTGATGCTGCTGCTGATGATCACCTTCCTGATGATCCAGCTGCAGAGTTTCAGCCGTCTGGCGCTGGTGCTGATCGTGGTGCCGCTGGCGATGACCGGGGTGGTCGCGGGTCTGCTGATCTTCCACCGGCCGCTCGGCTTCGTCGCCATCCTCGGGATCCTGGCGCTGATCGGCATGATCGCCCGCAACGCGGTGATCCTGATCGAGCAGATCGAGGCCGAGCGCGGCGAGGGCATGCCGGCCTGGGAGGCGGTGATCGCGGCGAGCGTCTCGCGCTTCCGCCCGATCATGCTGACCGCGGTGTCCACTGTGCTGGGGCTGATCCCGATCGCGGCGACCATTTTCTGGGGGCCGATGGCCTTCGCCATCATGGGCGGGTTCCTGGTCGGCACGGTGGTCACGCTGCTGTTCCTGCCGGCGCTGTATGTCACCTGGTTCCGCATCCGCGAGGCGCCGGCCGATGGCGGCTGAGGACCGGACGCGGCGTCTGCCAGCGGGCCTGGCACGCGCCGGCGGGTTTCTGCTGCTGTGGCTGACCCTTGCAGGCGCGCATGCCGGCGATCTGCCGGCCGCTTTGCCCGCCGCCGCTGCCTCCTGGGTCAGCCTGATCCTGCTGCCGCCCTCCGGTGGCGGCCTCTCCCTCTTCGGCTTCGCCCGGATCGCGTTGCGGTTTCCCGGCCAGGCACTGGCCGCCGGCGTGGATGTTGCCCGGCGTGCGCTCTCCCTGCAGATGCAGCTCAGCCCCGGCTTCGTGCGCTTCACCCCGCGCCTGCCGCCCGGCACCGCACGCGATGCGTTCCTCGCCTATGCGAGCCTGCTGCCCGGCACGCTGCCGGCCGGAGAGGATGCCGATGGCGCGCTGCTGGTGCATTGCCTGGATATCGCCCAGCCCGCCGGCACCCAGATGGCGTCCGAGGAGGCGGGGTTCATTCGTGCCCTCGGACGTCCCCCGGGGCATCCCCCTGGAGGGTCGCCCGAACCTTCCCCCGGTCCCTCGGGCGGCGATGTCTGAGTTCCTGATCGCGGCGGCGCTGTTCGTCCTGGCGATGGCGGCGCTTGGGCTGGTGCGCAGCCTGCGCGGTCCCACGGACGCCGATCGCATGATGGCGGTGCAATTGCTGGGCACCGGCGGCATCGCGGCCCTGCTGTTGCTGGCGGCGGGCACCGGCATGGCGGGCATCGTGGACACGGCGCTGATCCTGGCGCTGCTGGCCGCCTTCGCCGGCGTCGCCTTCGTCAACAGCCGACCCCGGGACGGCGCGGCAGGGGACGGCGCGGCCGGCGATGGCCGGGTCGGCGATATCGGAGCGGGGAACCGATGAGCCTGCTCGCCGATGTCGCGACGGTGCTGCTGGTGGTGGCCGGGGCGGTGTTCTTCCTGGCCGGAACGGTCGGGCTGTTGCGCTTTCCCGATCCGCTGAGCCGTCTGCATGCCCTGACCAAGGCCGATAATCTCGGGCTGGGGCTGATGGTGCTGGGGCTGCTGCCGCAGATGGGCGGGCTGGCCGCGGCGGTGAAGCTGGTGGCCGTCTGGCTGCTGGCGCAGGTTGCCGGGGCCACGGTCACGCAGCTGATCGCGCGCGCCGTGCGCCATGGCGGCTCCGGGCCATGAGCGCCGCGCTGCTGCTGGATGGCGGGCTGGCCCTGCTGGTGGTGGCGGTGGCGCTGCGCAGCATCGCCGTCGGCCCGGCCTTCGCCGCGGTGGTGGGCTTCGTGGCATTCGGCCTGCTGCTCGCCCTCGCCTGGGTCCGACTGGCGGCGGTGGACGTGGCGCTGACCGAGGCCGCGATCGGCAGCGGCGTGACCGGCGCGGTGCTGATCGCCGCTGCGGCCAGGCTGCGCCCGACCGAGGCCGGATCGGCCGCCGAACGTCCCGGCCCGGGCCTGCGCGCCGCCACCGCCGCGTTGTCGGTTCTGGTGAGCCTGGCGCTGGCCGGGCTGGTGCTGTTTCCGGCCGATCCGGCGCCGAGCCTGGCGCCGGACGCGGGCGCGCATCTGGCGGCGCTGGGCGTTGGCAATCCGGTCACCGCCGTGCTGCTCGCCTATCGCGCGATGGACACGCTGCTGGAGAAGGTGGTGCTGCTGCTGGCGCTGCTCGGCGTGTGGTCGCTGGCGCAGGACACGGCCTGGGGCGGCCTGCCCCGCCCGCAATGCCCGTCGCGCGCCGAAGGGTCCCTGGTGCTGCTGGCGCGGCTGCTGCCGCCGGTGGGGATCCTGGTGGGCGTGTATGTCCTGTGGGTGGGCGCGGTGGCCCCCGGCGGCGCGTTCCAGGGCGGCGCGATCCTTGCCGCGATGTGGATCCTGGCGATGATCGCCGGGCTGCTGGACCCGCCGGCGACCGGCAGGCGCTGGGTGCGCCGGGCTGTGACGGTGGGGCCGGCCGTGTTCATGGTGGTCGGCGTCGCGGGCTTCGCCCTGCCGGGCGGCTTCCTGTCCTATCCGGAGGGCCTGGCCAAACCGCTGATCATCGCGGTTGAGGTGGTGCTGACCCTGTCGATCGCGGTGATCCTGGGATTGCTGGTCGCCGGCCCTCCCGAGCGCAAGTCGCCCTGAGGATGCGCGCGAAATGGCCACCGGGGCGCGATCATCGGGGGGCGCGATGAGCGCCGGGGCAACCCTTTACGGCCTGTGCGGCGCCGCGCTGGTCGGCATCGGCCTCTATGGCAGCATCGTGCAGCCCCAGCCGCTGCGCAAGATTCTCGCCTTCAACCTGCTGGG
>DAICZL010000716.1 GCA_027311165.1 bacterium | reverse complement strand
ACGGTGAAATACTCGCCCAGCGTGCCGGTCGCCGGGTCATGGAAGCGATCGAGGAACAGCCGCACCAGCCGGTCCGCCTCGGCCAGCCAGTGCGCCGCCCCGGTCGCCTCGTGGAGTGCGAGCAGCGCTTCCAGCAGGTGCATATGCGGGTTCTGCAGACACTCCCCGCCTGCCGGCAGGCGCGCCCAGTAGCCGCGCCCGTCCGGCCGGGCGAGAAGCGAGCCGACCACCTCAAGGGTGCGCTCGGCCCAGCCCAGCATGGCGGTGTCTCCGAACGCCTGGTAATGCGTCGCCAGCGCGAAGATCACGAAGGCCTGGTCGTAGAGATCGAGCGTCGGGTCCAGCACGCCCCCGCGCGGGCCGAGCGTCTTGGCGAAGCCGCCCTCGGCCAGCCAGCCCTGCGAGAGCAGAAAATCGACCCCCCGATCGGCGACCGCCCGGGCCGGCCCGTTCCAGCCCATCATGGCGGCGTGGGAGAACACATAGATCTGGCGCGCCTGCACCCGCACACGTTTGAACCCCGGATCGGAGGGGCCGCCATCCAGCGCGCGTTGCTCGACGAAGCCCGATCCGTCCGGGTCCAGCCCGGCGGTGCTCCAATACGGCAGCGCGCGGGTGAACACCCAGTCGCGGACCTCAGCGATACGCAGATCTGTCATGGCGGGATCCTGACCGGGCGCGGGGCTGGCGGGCGGACCCTGCCACGCCCGGGCCGGACCCGCCAAGGGTGCACCGGTACCGGACCCCGCGCGCGGCTGCACGATCGCGAGAGGGGGGGCTGCCGCAACGAAAAAACCGACCCGCGCTGTTCCGCCCCCCGGTTTCAAGCGGTCCTTCGCCTGGAGCCACGCGCGGGAGCCGCCCTCTTGCCCATCGAGACGGGGCAGGGACACTCCCCGTCCCGGCGGTTCCGGTTTGCCTATCGCGCGCCCGACCCCGGCGCTAGATTGATCGCCGACCCCGAAGCCGCGCAGCGAGGAACCGCCGATGCTCGCCACCAGTCCGGAATTCAAGCAGAACGCCCGCGAGGCGCTGGAGGATGCCGGGCTGCAGAAGGCGCTGTCCTTCAGCCGCCCGCAATTCATGGGCCGGCGCGCGCGCGCCGTCGCCGCCCTGCCGGAATTCGAGGCGCTGCGCGACATCGGCCGCGACATCAAGAACCACACCCTCGCCAATCTCGATTTCTACCTCGAGACCTGGGCCGACAATGTCGCCCGCGCCGGCGGGGTGGTGCATTGGTGCCCCACCGCCGATGACGCGCGCGAGGCCGTGCTGCGCATCTGCCAGAAGGCCGGGGCGCGCACCGTCCCCAAGGGCAAGTCGATGATCAGCGAGGAGCTGGGCATCAACGACCACCTGGAAAAGCATGGCATCGCGCCGATCGAGACCGATCTCGGCGAATACATCATCCAGCTGCGCAACGAACACCCCAGCCACATCATCGCCCCGGCCTTCCACCTCAACCGCGAGGACTGGGAGGCGCAGTTCCGCAAATCCCATACCGACCTGCCCCCCGACCGGGTGTTCCACGAACGCCGCGACATCCTGACCGAGGCGCGCACCCGGCTGCGGCAGAAATTCCTCGCCGCCGATGTCGGCATCACCGGGGCCAATTTCCTGATCGCCGAGACCGGCAGCAGCGTGATCGTCACCAACGAGGGCAATGGCGATCTGACCCAGACCCTGCCGCGGGTGCACATCGCGCTCGCCAGCATCGAGAAGGTGGTGCCGACGCTGGAGGACGCGACCTCGCTGCTGCGGCTGCTGGCGCGCTCCGCCACGGGGCAGGATTTCTCGGTCTACACTACCTTCAGCACCGGCGGACGCCGGCCGGCCGATCTGGACGGGCCGGAGGAATATCACGTGGTGGTGGTCGATAACGGCCGCTCCGCCATGCTGGGCACCGAGTTCCAGGGGATGCTGCGCTGCATCCGCTGCGCCGCCTGCATGAACCATTGCCCCGTGTACGGCGCGGTCGGCGGGCACGCCTATGGCTGGGTATATCCCGGCCCGATGGGGGCGGTGCTGACGCCCTCGCTGATCGGCATCGACCAGGCCGGGCATCTGCCCAATGCCAGCACCTTCTGCGGCAAGTGCGAGAGCGTCTGCCCGGTGAAGATCCCGCTGCCCAGCCTGATGCGCCACTGGCGCGAGCGCGAGTTCGAACGCCACCTGACCCCCGCCGCGGTGCGCAGCAATCTGCGCCTGTGGGCCTTCGTGGCGCGCCGGCCGGCGCTGTACCGGCTGGCCACCCGTGCCGCCGCCGCCACGCTGGGCTGGCTGGGCCGCAAGCGCGGGCGGTTCGCCTGGATGCCGCTCGCCGGCGGCTGGACCCGCGGCCGCGACCTGCCGGCCCCCGAGGGCGACACGTTCTTCGCCCGCTACGCGAAAGCCCAGCGGGCGGGGCGACGCTGATGGCCGGCGACATCGCGACGGAGGGGCGGGCGACGATCCTGGGGGCGATCCGCCGCGGCCTGAAGCGCGGGCCTCTGCCGGAGGACCAGGCGCATATGCTGCGCGAGCGGCTGGTCGAGCATCCGCGCCATCTGATCCCGGCGCGCAGCCGCATCCCCCATCCGGCGCAGGTCACGCTGTTCCTGGCCAATGTCGAGAAGGAATTCGGCACCTCCGCGCTTGTGCCCGACGCCGCCGCGGTGCCGGCGGCGGTCGCCGATTATCTGGCGGCGCAGAACCTGCCCACCGCCTTCGCCATGGCCCCGCATCCGGAGCTGGAGGCGATGCCCTGGGCGGAACGGCCGATGCTGCGCCCGCGCGTCGGGCGGGCCGAGGCCACCGACCTGGTCAGCGTGCAGCAGGCCTTCGCGGCGGTGGCCGAGACCGGCACGCTGATGCTGCCCTCGGCGCCCGAGCGGCCCACCACGCTGAACCTGCTGCCCGACACCGCCATCGTGGTGCTGCGCGCCGATGCCGTGGTGGGCGCCTATGAGGAGGCCTGGGACCGGCTGCGGGCCGCGACCGGCGGCAGCATGCCGCGCAACGTGATGCTGGTGACCGGGCCGTCGCGATCGGCCGATATCGAGCAGACGCTGGAACTCGGCGCGCACGGACCGAGGCGCCTGCACGTCGTGCTGGTCGAGACCTGAGGCCAGGGCTTTGCCCCCATGGCTCCTTGGGACCCACGAAAGGCGATGCCCTTGAGAACCATCCCTTCCGGGATGCGGGTCTGGGGGCGCCCGCCCCCAGCGGGAGTCCAGAGGGCAGAGCCCTCTGGCCTTGCCTGCCTTCCCTGAATGAAACGCCGCGCCAGCCTGACCGAGGCCGACCTGGCCGAATGGGCCGCCTATGTCCGCCACGTGCTGCCCATGGCCGGCCGCACACGCCCCGATCCGCCGCCGCCGGTGCCGCCCCTGTCGGCGCCCCAGGCGGTGCTGCCGGCGCCGCTGCCGCCGCGGCCGCCGCCGCCGGCGCTGGCGCCTCTGGTGATCGGCCGCCAGCCAGCGGGTGTGGACAACGCCACCTGGGCCAGGCTGCAGGGCGGCAAGCTGCCGGTCGCCCGCACGCTCGATCTGCACGGGCGCACCGCCGAGCGCGCCTTCCACACCCTGGTTGCCTTCCTGCACCGCGCCCATGCCGACCGGCTGCGCTGCGTCGAGGTGATCACCGGCCGCGGCAGCGGCGAGACCGGCGGGGTGCTGCGGCGGGAATTCCCGCTCTGGCTGAACCTCGCCGAACTGCGCGGGCTGGTGCTGGCGGCGGCGCATCCCCATCCCGGCAATGTCGGCTCCGTCCGGCTGCTGCTGCGCCGCCCGAGATGACACCCTTCGGCGCCAGGCTGCGCGCCCTGCGCGCCGAGCGGGGGGTGACGCTGAAGGCCCTGGCCGGGGCGCTGCAGGTCTCGCCGGCCTATCTCTCGGCGCTGGAACATGGCCGCCGCGGGGCGCCGAGCGACGGGCTGGTGCACCAGGTCAACGCGTTCTTCGGCCTGATCTGGGACGAGGCCGACGACCTCGCGCGGCTGGCGCGGCTGTCGCACCCGAAGGTGCACGTGGATACCGCGGGCCTGGCGCCCGAGACGACGGCGCTGGCGAACCGGCTGGCCCGCTCGATCGCACGCCTCAAACCCGAGACGGTGGCCGCGATCCACGCGCTGCTGGACGCCGCCCCGGCCGAGCCTGCGGCCCGCTTCCGCCGCCGGCGATAGACAGGGTCGTTCGTCGCGGCGGGCGCCGGGCTCCGCCCGGACCCGGCAGGGGTTTCACCCCTGCACCCGACCAAAGGCGATGCCTTTGGAAACATTCCGGGAAGGGAGGGCCCGCGCGGGATTCACATCGGCGTGAGCCGGCAAAACCCTCTGGCCGGGAAAACCCGGCGCTGTCATTCTTAACCTATACGTGACGATCCGCGACGGTTTCATGACGGACACGCCTCATACCATGGCAGTCGGGCCGGAACGGGACGCGTCGCGGTGAGCGGCACCACCATCACCACCACGCTGCACGCCGCCCTGTATGTCTCGGCCGCCAGCCTGCTGCCGGTCACCCTCACCAATTCCGGGCCGATCGAGCCCACAGGCACGCCGAGCTACGACCTCTACGTCGCCGCCGGGCTGACCGGAACGGTGAAGAGCAACGCCACCCTGTCCAATGCCCTGACCGGGATCGACCTGCGCGCGGGCGGCACTTTCGACAACGGCTTCGCCGGCGGCACCCTGGCCTCGATCACCGCCGTGATGGCCGGCGCCGTGCTCGGTGCGGGGGCCGGAACCGACACGCTCAGCAACAGCGGACGGATCATCGCCACCTGGACCACGTCGATCACCGCGGGCACGACGACATCCTCGGGCGGCGTGGGCGTGCAGATGCTGGGCTCCGGCACGCTTACCAACGGCGCCTCCGCCCTGATCGAGGGCGGCAGATACGGCGTGGAGGCAGACGGCGCGGCAAGTGTGACCCTCACCAATCTGGGCACGATCAGCGCCGCCGGCGCCTCCACGATCGCGACCGGCTATACCTACGTCTCGGGCGGCCAGGGCGCGGAACTGAAAGGCAACGGCACCGTCGTCAACGGCCGCGCCACCGACGTCACCGCGCTGATCCAGGCCAACCAGGACGCGGTGCAGGCC
>DAICZL010000713.1 GCA_027311165.1 bacterium | reverse complement strand
GGGGAAGCCTCAGACCTGCGCGCTGGGAGCCGGCAGGGTGCGGGCGCCGGCGCCGAAGCGAATCCGGCCGGCATCGGCCGCCGGAGCCGGCAGGGTGCGGGCGCCGGCGCCGAAGCGGATCCGGCCGGCATCGGCCACCGGCGCCGGCAGGGTGCGGGCGCCGGCGCCGAAGCGGATCCGGCCGGTATCGGCCACCGGAGCCGGCAGGGTGCGGGCGCCGGCGCCGAAGCGGATCCGGCGGAGGTCAGCGACGTTGGACGGCACGGTCACAGTCTTGGAAATCTGCATCTAGGAACTCCTTGGCTGACATCGACGTCGTGAAGCCTTCGCCCTGTGGAACCGGCTGCCCAAACGACGAAAGCCCGATCGCGTACGATCGGGCTGCCGGGAACCGGATGAGATGGGGCGGGACAATGGGCACACCTCGCCCGTTGACAGGCCTTGATTAGGACCGATTTCCGCGGGTGTCAAGATATTTTTCCTAGCTTGTGCCCCGGGGGTTAGGTTGTGCCGGAGGGAGCTGAGAGAACTTGAGCGCGCATGCCGGTGGGTCTATGTTCTTAACTGTTGTCTAACGCATGCCGATCGTCTAAATTCCTGAAAATTGTGATGGCAATCTGGCGGCCTCAGACGATCTGCGGTTGTCAAGGAATTGAAAGTGGATGCGCCATGCTGGACATGATCGCGCAAGCCGCAGATGTCGCCCGACAGTCCGACGGCGTGGTGCTGCGCCTGAGACTGATCGGGCAGATGTCGGCCTGGAGCTCCGCCGGCCCGATCGATCTGCCCCGGTCCCGCAAGACACGCGCGGTGCTCGCGGTGCTGGCGCTGAACGCCCCGGCGTCGGTCCTGCGCGAGCAGCTTGCCCAGCTGCTCTGGAGCCGGCGCAATAGCGAACAGGCGCGCGCGTCGCTGCGTCAGGCGATCCATGAGCTGGCGGAATGCCTGGCGCCCCTCGATCGGGATCTGCTGCGCGCCGGCCGCCAGCATGTCTCGATGCCGGCCGATCGGCTTTGGACCGATGTTCGCGAAGTGCGGCTGGCGACGGTGGCGAGAGCCGGCGCGCTCGATCTGCTGGATGCGACGTTGCTCGAAGATCTGTCGGGGCTCGACCCTGCCTTCGATCGCTGGCTGCTCGGCGAGCGCCAGCGTCTGGTCGGTATTGCCCGGAGCGTCGCCGAAGCGCTGCTGACCCGCGAGACAGCGCCCGATGCAATCATTCGCTTGGCTGATCGGCTGCTCGGGATCGACCGTGCGCATGAGGGCGCCTGGCGCGCATTGATGCGGGCGCATGCCGCCCAGGCCGAGCGTGGCCTGGCGCTCTCGGCGTTCGAGCGCTGCAGCCAGGCCCTGGCGGAACTGCTCGATGCCACCCCATCGTCCGAGACGGTCGCGCTCAGGGACGAAATTCGCGGCAGCGGGCCCGATCTTCCGCGCCAGGATCGTCCGCGAGGAGACGTCCATGTGCCGGAACCGCGGCCGCTGGACCTGCAGTGGTCCGATCGCCGGTTTCCCGAACCGCGGCAGCCGGACCCCGGTCCGGCCGCCCTGCCCGCGGCGTCAGCGGCCTGGTCGCAGCCCGGGATGCGGCTCGGGGTCATGCCGTTGCGGCCAGCCATTCCGGGTGATGACGCCAATCTCGCGCTGGGCCTTGCCGAGGAGATCACGACCGCGCTCGCGCCGTTTCGCATGATCAGCCTGTTATCGGCGAGTTCGCTTGCCCATCTCGCCGCCGAACCGCGGGAGGGCAGCGAGGTCTGGCAGCGGCTCGGCCTGGATTTTCTGCTCGATGGTGCCCTTCGTCTGGCGGGCGATCGGCTGCGGATCACCATGCAGCTGCTCGATCTTCATTCCGCAGGCGAGGTGATCTGGGCGCGCCGATTCGATGGCACGACGGCCGATATCCTCAAGTTCCAGGACGCCGTCGCCGCCGAGGTCGCCGCGCAGATCGATCCCGAAATGCTGCTGCGCGAAGCGCGTCGGGCCGAACCTCGCCATCAGGCGGACCCGACCGCGTATTCGCTGCTGCTGCAGGCCATTCCGGCCGTCTACAAACTCGACCCGATCGCCTTTCATGCGGCGGGGAACAAGCTCGCGCGCTCGGTCGCGCTCGACGGCGACTTCGCCACTGCACGGGCCTGGTGGGCCTATTGGCATCTTTTCCTGGTCGGTCAGGGCTGGGCCACCGATCCCCAGGAGGCGATCCGCCGCACCGAGGAATTGGCCGAACGGGCGGTGATGCTCGACAATGCCGATGCGCGCGCACTGGCCATAGCCGGGCATGTGCAGAGCTTCCTCCACCGCCGCCACGAGGCCGCGACAGCGCTCCATGACCGGGCGCTGGCGATCAATCCCAATCTGCCGATCGCCTGGGTGTTTTCCGGACTGACCTATGCCTATAGCGGCGACCCGGCCGAGACGATCCGCCGGGTGGAGCGGGCGAAGCAGCTCTCGCCGTTCGACCCGCACAGTTTCTTCTTCGATATGGCGCTGATGATGGCGCATTTCCTGCTCGGCAATGATCACGATGTGGTCGAGATCGGCCGACGCGCGGCGAGCCTCAATCCGGCCTTCTCCTCGACCCACAAGGTCCTGCTGGCCGCGCTCGGCCATCTGGGCCGGGCGGAGGAGGCGGCGATGACCCGCCAGCGCCTGCTGCAGATCGAGCCCGGCTTCACCGTTCGCCAGGCGATCCAGCGTTCGCCGATCTCCGGCCATGACGACCTCGATCGCTATGGGACGGGCCTGAGACTGGCGGGCCTGCCTGCCTGACACGCCGGGTCTGAGGCGCCCGCGGCCGGTGACGTGCAGGCGAATTCGGCGGTCGGTCGATCAGGGTTGATCGTTCGGGAGAGGCTTCTGCCCGGCGCGGCTGATTGTTGCAGACGCGGGGCGATCCGATCCGGGTTTCCTGCGCCCGGACCGTCGGCTGATCAGCGGCAGCTCCGTCTCGGCCTCAGCGGGGGAGCAGGGTCGGCCCGGATGCACTCATTTGCACAGATCGTGATTTTTCCCCGGATCAGACATGAACGCGTTCGCGGTGATGCCCGCCGCGCCTGGCACGCTCTAGCCGCTCCGCGCCACCGGCGGCAGATCGAGTTTCAGCGACAATTCCTTGAGCCGCGCCGGGCTCACCTCGGCCGGTGCGCCCATCATCAGGTCCTCGCCCTGCTGGTTGAGCGGGAACAGGATCACCTCGCGGATGTTGGGCTCGTCGGCCAGCAGCATCACGATGCGGTCGATCCCCGGCGCCGACCCGCCATGCGGCGGCGCGCCGTAGCGGAACGCCGCCAGCATGCCGCCGAAGCGGGCCTCGACATCGGCCGCGGTATAGCCGGCGATCTCGAAGGCACGGATCATGATGTCGGGGCGGTGATTGCGGATCGCGCCGGAGGACAATTCGATTCCGTTGCACACGATGTCGTACTGGAACGCCTTGATGGCGAGCGGGTCCATCGTCTCCAGCGCTTCCATCCCGCCCTGCGGCATGCTGAACGGGTTGTGGCTGAAATCGATCCTGCCGGTCTCCTCGTTCAGCTCGTACATCGGGAAATCGGTGATCCAGCAGAAGCGGAAGGCGTTCTGTTCGACCAGCCCGAGCTCCTGGCCGAGCCTCGTGCGCACGCTGCCGGCGAATTTTTCGGCCGTCTCGCGCGGGCCGGCGGCGAAGAACACGGCATCGCCGGGGGCCAGGCCGCAGGCCCTGCGGATCGCCTCGGCCCGGTCGGGCTCCAGGTTGCGGGCGATCGGTCCCTTCGGTCCCTCGGCGTCGAACACCACATAGCCGAGGCCCCCGGCTCCCTGTTCGCGCGCCCACTCGTTCTGCTTGTCAAAGAAGCTGCGTGGGTGGCCGCCCGCGCCCGGCGCGGGGATGGCACGCACGATCCCGCCCGCAGCCGCGATGCGCGCGAACAGCCCGAACCCCGATCCGGCGAAATGTTCGGTCACATCGGTGATGCGCAGCGGATTGCGCAGGTCGGGCTTGTCGGTGCCGAATGCGCGCAGCGCGGTGTCGTAGGGGATCCGCTGGAACGGCGCCGGGCTCACCGCGCGGCCGGCGGCGAATTCCTCGAAGACCCCGGCGATCACCGGTTCGATGGTTGCAAAGACATCTTCCTGGGTGACGAAGCTCATTTCGAAATCGAGCTGGTAAAATTCCCCCGGCGAGCGGTCCGCACGGCTCGCCTCGTCGCGGAAGCAGGGGGCGATCTGGAAGTAGCGGTCGAGCCCGGCCACCATGGCCAGCTGCTTGAACTGCTGGGGCGCCTGGGGCAGGGCGTAGAACTTGCCCGGGTGGAGTCGTGCCGGCACCAGGAAGTCGCGCGCGCCCTCGGGGCTGGACGCGGTCAGGATCGGCGTCTGGAACTCGGTGAAGCCGGCCTCGATCATGCGCCGGCGGATCGAAGCGATCACCCCCGCCCGCAATTTCATGTTGCGCTGCATCTTCTCGCGGCGGAGATCGATGAAACGGTATTTCAGCCGCAATTCGTCCGGGAAGGTCTGATCCCCGGCCACCTGGATCGGCAAGGTCTCGGCCGCCGACTGCACCACCAGCGTCTCGACGCGCAGCTCGATCTCGCCGGTCGGCAGTTTCGCGTTGGTGGTGCCCGGCGCGCGGGGGACCACCTCGCCGGTGACCGTGATCACGCTTTCCACCCGCAGCCGCTCGGCCTGTTCGAAGGCCGGGCTGCCGGCGGCGAACACGCACTGGGTCAGGCCGTAATGGTCGCGCAGGTCCAGGAACAGCAGCCCGCCATTGTCGCGCTTGCTGTGAACCCAGCCCGACAGGCGGGCAGGGCGGCCGGCATCCTCGGCACGAAGCGCGGCGCAGCTATGGGTGCGATAGGCGTGCATGCTGGGCTTTCCCCTGGGTATCCCCGGAACGGGCGGGGCCGCAGACAACCGGGGCGACAAGCGCAAGTCAAGCGCCGCCCGGCAGTCCGGGGCGCCTGCCCCGGCGCATCGCCCGCGGCCTGGCGCGAAACGAGGCCGCCGCGATGCGGCTGATCGGCGCAAGGGGGGCGGCATTGGGGGCGGCGGCGGCCCTGCCGCTCGGCCGGCTGCCCGATCTCGACCGCGCCAAGGGTCTGGCGATCGTGCTGGTGGTGTTCGGCCATCTGGTCGCCCGCCAGGGGCCGCAGGGCGTGGACTGGTACGAGACCCTGCGCGGGGCAGTCTATCTGTTCCACATGCCGTTCTTCTTCTATCTGAGCGGCTTCGTCGCCGCCCGCTCCGGCGCCGCAAGCACCCCGCCTGCCGCCTGGACCGTCCTGGCCCGCGCCCGCGCGCGGCGGCTGCTGGTGCCGTTCGCCGCTTTCGGTCTGCTGATCCTGCTGGCCAAGCTGGCGCTGGCGCGGGTTCTGGTGGTGGACAACGTCCCTGCCAGCTTCGGCGACGGGTTGGTCGCGCTGGTCTGGCGCAGTTCGGCCAGCCCGGCGACCTCGGTGTGGTATCTGGCGGCGCTGTTCGCCTTTTCCCTGGCGCTGCCGCTGCTGGTCTGGGCGGATGCCGGCCGTCTGAGGCTCGCTGTGGCGCTATCGGCGCTGCTGTTCGCGCTGGTGCCGCCACCGGTGCTGTATCTGGACCGGATCACCGGATATTTCGTCTTTTTCGTCGCCGGCGTCGCGGCGGCAGATGCGGGGGCGGCCTGGCTGCTCTGGCTCGATCGCTGGCGGGCGGCGCTGCTCGGCGGGTTTGCCGTGCTGCTGGCTGCGGCGATGATGGCGGGAGCCGGCGGGGCTGCGGACAGGCCCTGGCTGCTGGCCTGTGGCCTGGCATCGATGCCCGCGCTGCACGCCCTGGTGCGCGGCGCGCCGTTCGATCGCTCCGCCGTGCTGGCGGGGCTCGGGCGCTATTGTTTCTCGATCTATCTGCTCAACACGATCTGCATCGGTCTCGCCAAAGGGGCGCTGTTGCGGCTGCTGCCCTGGGACGGGGCGAATTTCACGCTGTTCGCGCTGGTGCTGATGGCCAGCGGGCTGGCCGGTCCGGTGCTGATCAAGCGCCACGTGCTGGCCCGGCTGAAGCTGCTCGACCAGATGACCGCCTGAACGGCCATTCTCCCCGGTGATGCGGTTCCAGGACATGCGGGCCCGGATGGGCGATGGGGGAGCCCGGGTCCCTGGCGGTCTCCAGGGGCCGGGCCCTTACCCTCGCTCAAGCCGCCCGACCGCCCATCGCGCCGCCTCCGCCAGCACCGGATCCTCGGCCCCGGCCAGGCGGGCAGCCGCCGGAACCAGCGCGGCGGCGCCGGAATTGCCGATCGCGATAATCACGTTGCGCAGGAACCGCGCCCAGCCGATCCGCTTGATCGGCGAGCCGGCGAAGGCCAGGCGGAACCCGGCCTGGTCCAGCGCGGCCAGTTCGGCGAGGCGCGGGGCAGTCAGTTCCGGACGCGCCCGCAGCTTCGCCTCGCGGGCCACGGCGGCGAAGCGGTTCCAGGGGCAGACCGCCAGGCAGTCGTCGCAGCCATAGATGTGGTTGCCGAGCAGCGGCCGCAGCGCGTGCGGGAGCGTGCCGCGATGCTCGATCGTCAGGTAGGAGATGCAGCGCGTCGCATCCAGCCGGTATGGCGCGGGAAAGGCGTCGGTGGGGCAGGCGTTCAGGCAGCGCGTGCAGGTCCCGCAGCGATCGGCATGCGGCGGATCGGGGGGCAGTTCCAGCGTGGTGTAGATCTCGCCCAGGAACAGCCAGGACCCGTGTGCGCGGGACACCAGATTGGTGTGCTTGCCCTGCCAGCCGATCCCGGCGCGCTGTGCCAGCGGCTTTTCCATCACCGGCGCGGTATCGACGAACACCTTCACCGCCGGGCCGAACCGCGCGGCGACGAACTGCGCCAGGTGCTTTAGCCTGCCCTTGACCACGTCGTGATAGTCCCGCCCGCGGGCATAGACCGAGATATTGCCACGGTCGGGCCGGCCCAGGGTCGCCAGAGCGTCGCCTTCGGGCGCGTAGGACAGGCCGAGCGCGATCACGCTGCGCGCCTCGGCCCAAAGCGCCGTCGGATCGGCCCGCTGTTCGGCGCGGTCCGCCATCCAGTGCATGTCGCCATGCTGGCCGGCCGCGAGGAACGCGGCCAGATGTTCCCGCGCCTCCGGTCCGAGTGCTGCCGGGGCGAAGCCCACGGCATCGAAGCCGAGTGCCAGCGCCCGCTCGCGGATGAGACCCCGCGCGGTGTCAGCCGCGGCCACGATAGGGGGGCACGTTTTGGGGTGGGATCCAGACGCGCTCGGGCGGGGTGCCGGTCTGCCAGAACACGTCGATCGGCATGCCGCCGCGGGGATACCAGTAGGCACCGATCCGTAGCCAGGCCGGGTCGAGCAGCCCGCAGAGCCGCCGCGCGATCGCCATGGTGCAGGCCTCGTGGAAGGCGCCGTGGTTGCGGAAGCTGGCCAGATAGAGCTTCAGCGACTTGCTCTCGACGATCCAGCCCGCCGGCACGTAGTCCAGCACGATATGGGCGAAGTCCGGCTGGCCGGTCAGCGGGCAGAGCGAGGTGAATTCCGGGCAGGTGAAGCGCACCAGATACCGGGCCGCCGGATCGGGGTTGGCGACGCGCTCCAGCAGCGCCTGTTCGGGGCTTTCCGGCAGCGCGGTGGGCCGGCCGAGTTGGGTCAGCCCGGCTTCGATGGCCTCGGTCATCGTGGCGTGTCTCCTTGCTGCCAGCGCGCCCGCACCTGCGCGCTGTGGGCGTGCAGGCGCGACTCCACGATGGCCGCGCCCATGCCGCGCATCAGATCCTGGTAATACTGAAGATTATGCCAGGTCAGCAGCATCGGCCCCAGCATTTCCCCGGCGCGGAACAGGTGGTGCAGATAGGCGCGGGCGTGGCGGGTGCAGGCGGGGCAGGCGCAGTCCGGATCGAGCGGGCGGGGATCCTCGGCGAAGCGGGCATTGCGCAGGTTGAACACGCCGGCCGAGGTGAAGGCCCGGCCGGTGCGCCCCCCCCGTGTCGGCATCACGCAGTCGAACAGGTCGATGCCGCGCGCCACCGCCCCCAGCAGGTCGTCGGGTGTGCCGACGCCCATCAGATAGCGCGGCCGGTCTTCCGGCAGGGCGGGGACGGTCGCCTCCAGCACCGCGAACATGGTTGCCTGGCCCTCGCCCACCGCCAGGCCGCCCACCGCGTAGCCGTCGAAGCCGATCGCCCGCAGCGCCCGCACCGAGGCCGCGCGCAGATCCGTAAAGACCCCGCCCTGGACGATGCCTAACAGCAGATAGCCCGGCCGGGGGATGAATGCTTCGGCCGAACGCGCCGCCCAGCGCATCGACAGATCGAGCGAGGCCTCGGTCTCCGCCCGCGTCGCCGGAAACGGCGTGCATTCGTCGAGCGCCATGCTGATCGTCGCATCCAGCTTGTGCTGGATGTCGATCGAGCGCGCCGGGGTCAGCCGGTGGGCGCTGCCGTCCAGATGCGAGCGGAAGGTCACGCCATCGGCATCGAGCTTGCGCAGCCAGGCCAGAGACATGACCTGAAAGCCGCCGGAATCGGTCAGGATCGGTCCAGGCCAGGCCATCAGCCGGTGCAGGCCGCCCAGCGCCGCGACCCGCTCGGCGCCGGGGCGCAGCATCAGATGGTAGGTGTTGCCCAGCACGATGCCGGCCCCGGTCGCGCGCACCGCATCCGCGGTCATGCCTTTCACCGTCCCGGCGGTGCCGACCGGCATGAAGCTCGGCGTCGCGACGCTGCCATGGGCGGTGGCCAGGCTGCCGGCGCGGGCGGGGCCGTCGGTCGCAGTGATCGTCAGCGCGCCGCTCATGCCGGCGCCTGCGCGCTGCATGCGATAAGGCAGGCATCGCCATAGGAATAGAACCGGTAGCCCGAAGCGATCGCATGGGCATAGGCGTCGCGCATCCGCAAGGTGCCGGCGAAGGCGCAGACCAGCATGAACAGCGTCGAGCGCGGCAGGTGGAAATTGGTGAACAGCAGATCCGCCACCCGGAAGCGGAAGCCCGGGCGGATGAACAGCGCCGTCTCGCCCGCGAACGGTGCCAGCCGGCCGTCCGGTCCGGCGGCGCTCTCCAGCAGGCGCAGGCTGGTGGTGCCGACCGCCACCACCCGGCCGCCGGCTGCGCGCGCCGCGTCGATCGCGGCGGCGGCCTCGGCGGTGATGACGCCGCGCTCGGGGTGCATGCGGTGCTGTGCGGGATCCTCGGTGCGCACCGGCAGGAACGTGCCGGCGCCGACATGCAGCGTGACCTGGATGCGGGAGATGCCGCGTGCGGCAAGCCGGTCGAGCAGCGCCTCGGTGAAATGCAGCCCGGCTGTGGGGGCGGCGACCGCGCCCTCGGCGCGGGCGAACACGGTCTGGTAGTCCTGCAGATCGGCTTGCATCGGGCCCTCGGGGCGGGAGATATAGGGGGGCAGGGCGAGCGCGCCCGACTGGTGAAGCGCCGCCGCGAACTCCGGACCGCATCGGTCGAATTCCAGCCGCACGCCGCCATCGGGCTCGCGCGACAGCACCCGCGCCGAGAGGTCGCCGCCTTCGAATCGCAGCATATCGCCCGGATGCAGCCGCCGGGCGTTGCGCGCCAGAGCATGCCAGCTGCCATCCGGCAGGGGCCGGTCGAGGGTGATGCCGATGCGCGCCGCACCACTGCGTGCGGTCAGCTGGGCCGGGATCACCTTGGTGTCATTGACGACCAGCACGTCGCCCGCCCGCAGCAGCTCCGGCAGGTCCGCCACCGACCGGTCTTCCAGCGGCCCCGCGCCGATCCGCAGCAGCCTCGCGGCATCGCGCGGCCGGCAAGGATGCTGGGCGATGCAGTGCCGGGGCAGCGCGAAATCGAAGGGATCGGTGCCGGCAGGCCCGTCGGCCTGCCCGGTCCGCTCCGGGGGCGCCATCCGGGGCCGGCCCGGGCCGTCGGGTTCAATCGGCCAGATAGGAGGCGATCTCGATCAGGTTGCCGTCGGGGTCGCGGCAATAGACCGACGTGATCGGGCCGAGCGCCCCGGTGCGGGTGACGGGCCCGAGCTCGACGGTGACCCCGCAGCCATGCAGATGGGCGATCACGTCCACCGGCCGGACGGCGGAGACGAAGCACAGATCCTGGGTGCCGGGCAGGGCGGTCGCCGCGGTGAGCCAGGTGCGCGGGTCCGCCTCGACGGGACGGACATTGATCTTCTGGCCGCCGAATTTCAGGGCCGTGCGCCGGTCATGGCCGAATTCCTCGCGTTCCATGCCCAGCACGCGCTGATACCACGCGGCGGTGATCTCCACGTCCTGGCAGGTGAGCACCAGGTGGTCCAGTCGATCGACGGTGAAGCGCACGGTTTTGCGGGCCCCCGGTCCCGGTCGGTTCGGGCCGTGTTTAGCCGCCTGCCGCCCTGCGTGGCAACGCCGGGGTGCCGCCCGCTGGTTTTCCCGATTGAACAACCGGAGGGAGGCCGCAGCCGCAGATCGTCGCGATGTCTGCTCGGCCGCCGCCTGAAGCGGCGGCGCTATTCCAGCCCCTCGAAGAAGTCGTTCCCCTTGTCGTCGATCACGACGAAGGCCGGGAACGCCTCGACCTCGATCCGCCAGACCGCCTCCATTCCCAGTTCGGGGTATTCCAGCACTTCGACCTTGCGGATGCAGTCCTGCGCCAGCCGCGCCGCCGCGCCGCCGACGCTGCCCAGATAGAATCCGCCATAGGTCCTGCAGGCCTCGCGCACGGCGCGGGAACGGTTGCCCTTGGCCAGCATCACCATCGACCCGCCGGCCTTCTGGAACTCGGCCACGTAGCTGTCCATGCGCCCGGCGGTGGTCGGGCCGAAACTGCCGGTGGCGTAGCCGGCGGGGGTCTTGGCGGGACCCGCGTAATAGACCGGATGGTCCTTGAAATAATCGGGCAGGCCCTCGCCGCGGTCCAGGCGCTCCTTCAGTTTCGCATGGGCGATGTCGCGCGCCACCACCACCGTGCCGGTCAGCGACAGCCGCGTCTTCACCGGGCAGGAGGAAAGCTGGTGGCGGATCTCGGCCATCGGGCGGTTGAGATCGACGGCCACCACCTCGCCCCCCAGGATGTCCCCGGTCGCTTCCGGCAGATATTTCGCCGGATCATGCTCGAGCTCCTCCAGGAACACGCCGTCGGGCGTGATCTTGGCCAGGATCTGCCGGTCCGCGCTGCACGATACGCCGATGCCCACCGGCAGGCTGGCGCCGTGGCGAGGCAGGCGGATCACCCGGACGTCGTGGCAGAAATACTTGCCGCCGAACTGCGCCCCGATGCCGAGATTGCCGGTGAGTTCATGGACAAGCCGTTCCATCTCCGGATCGCGGATGGCATGGCCCGACAGATCGCCGGTGGTGGGCAGGGTGTCGAGCCAGCGGGTCGAGGCGAGCTTCACCGTCTTGAGCGTGGCCTCGGCGCTGGTGCCACCGATCACCACCGCCAGGTGGTAGGGCGGGCAGGCCGAGGTGCCGAGCGTCTTGAGCTTGCTCTCCAGGAACGCCAGCAGCTTCGCCGGGTTCAGGATCGCGCGGGTTTCCTGGAACAGGAAGGTCTTGTTGGCCGATCCGCCGCCCTTGGCGACGAACATCAGATGGAATTCCTCGGCATGGTGTTCGCCGGGGGCGGCGGCGATGTCGAACTGGACCGGCAGGTTGTTGCCGGTGTTGACCTCCTCGAACATCGAGATCGGCGCCATCTGCGAATAGCGCAGGTTGGTCTCGGTGAAGCTGCGGTGCACGCCGAAGCTCAGCGCTTCCTCCTCGTCGCCGTCCACCCAGACGCGCTGGCCCTTTTTGCCGAACACGATGGCGGTGCCGGTGTCCTGGCACATCGGCAGGACGCCGCCGGCGGCGATATTGGCGTTCTTCAGCAGGTCGAGCGCCACGAACCGGTCATTGGCGGAGGCTTCCGGATCGTCGAGGATCGCGCGCAGCTGGGCCAGATGGCCCGGCCGCAGCTTGTGGGACACCTCGTGGAACGCGCACCGGGCGAGCTCGCTCAGCGCAGCCGGGTCGATCTTCAGGATCGTCCGACCCTCGAAGGTCGCGGTGCTGATGCCCGCGATGTCCAGGCGAGTCCATGGCGTGTTCCCGGGACCGAGCGGAAACATCGGGGAATACCGGAAGCCGGAAGGCCGCTGCATCGGCGCGTTCATCGGATGATCTCTGTCTGGGGTTGGGCGAAGACGCTGCATTCGGCCGCATCGCCGTCGGGATCGAGGCGGGGCCCGGGGCTCTGCCTTTGACCCGCATTCCCCCCGGGGGAGGGGTACCCTCCAGCAAAACGGGTCTGGGGCCAAGGCCCCGGCGGGTTTCCAAAGGGCAGAGCCCTTTGGCCTTGGCTCAGTCCTTGGCCGGCCCTCGCCGGCGGAAGGCATCGAGGCTGACCACCTGCGGCGGGGAGTCCTCCGCGTCCGGCGGTGCCTCTGGTTCTGGCGGTGGCGGCAGGGCCGGGGGCGGCGGCTCCTCCACCACCCGGAAGCGCAGCCCGTAGCCCACCGCCGGATCGGCGAAGGCGGTCACGGCGCCGAGCGGGATGATCAGGGTGGCGGGCACGCCGCCGAAGGACAGGCCGACGCTGATCCGCCCTGCTTCCTCGTCCACCTGCAGCCCCCAGAACTGGTGCTGCAGGATGATGGTCATTTCCTCGGGGTACTGCGCCTTCAGCCGGGGCGATACCTGGGTGCCGGGATGGTCGGTGCGGAAGGTCAGGTAGAAATGATGCTCGCCGGGCAGGCCATGTTCGGCGGCATGGGACAGCGCGCGCGTCACCACCTGGCGCAGCGCCTGCTCGGTCCAGTCGTCATAGGGCAGCAGGCTCGGCGGCTTCTGCGCCTGGTCGTCTTCCATGCCGGCTCCTCGTGCCGCTGCGGATCGGGTCGCATAGAAATAGCGCCACCGGGCTGGCAGGGCAAAACCGTTCCGGTGGAGTGGGGGGCTTCTGTTGCCCGGTGCCCCCCGAACCGCGCTTACCTAACCGTAGTTAGGCAGCGAGCACCATACGGTTGTTGTCGTTGGCACTTGTGATATGGCCCGATGACGGCGGAACCATGCCGGGCAAAAGATGAGTCTTTACCACGCGTGTCGAGCCTGTTTCGCCCCCTGATCCGGGCAACACCCCGGAAGGCTGGTGGAGGCGCCGGGCACTGCCCCCGGGTCCACAACGCTTATTCCACGCACCGTTTATCGCCATAGCCGGCAAGCCGGCAGACGTAATATAGGCTCTCCGCCGGACGGAGGGAAGGGATGGGGTTCATGGGCCTGACCGCGGAGCAGGAAGCCGAGATCGCGCAGGCACGGCAGGCCGGGGCGATGACCCTGCGCCCGAGCGTGCCGGCGCTGGAGGCGCTGCTGTTCCACGCCCTGCCGGTGCTGGATCACGGCTTCGTGCGGGTGATCGACTATATGGGCGATGATGGCGCGATCGTGCAGGCGGCACGGGTCTCCTATGGCCGCGGCACGCGGCGGGTTTCCGAGGATGCCGGGCTGATCCGCTATCTGATGCGCCATCGCCATTCCACCCCGTTCGAGATGTGCGAGATCAAATACCACGTCAAGCTGCCGATCTTCGTCGCCCGGCAGTGGATCCGCCACCGCACCGCCAGCGTGAACGAATATTCCGCGCGCTATTCGATCATGGACCGCGAGTTCTACGTGCCCGCGCCCGGGCAGCTCGCGGCCCAGTCGGCCGACAATCGCCAGGGGCGCGCCGAGGCGCTGGTGGATGCGGAGGCGCAAGCGGTGCTGGACCTGCTG
>DAICZL010000706.1 GCA_027311165.1 bacterium | reverse complement strand
CTCGTATCCCCCCCCGCTCGTATCCGTGTCGAAAGAGAGTGCGACCACCAACCTGCCTGTCTGCGCCCGTCATGTCCTGGCCCCGCTCTGCCTGACGCCGCCGCACGCCGGGACTTCCGGTGGTCGGGCCGGGCATCACCGGGCCCTCTCAGTAGACGCGCTTCTTCGGTGGAAACACCGAAACCTCGTTGGTGAGCGTCCGCATCGCCACCGGGCGGTAGTCGAGCTTCACCCGCCCGCCCTCGTCGCACCAGGCGAGCGTGTGCTGCATCCAGTTGGCATCGTCGCGGTCCGGATGGTCGTCATGGGCATGCGCGCCGCGGCTTTCGTGGCGGGCTTCCGCGCTCACCATCGTCGTGGTGGCGTTGCCCATCAGGTTCTGCAGTTCCAGCGCTTCCACCAGGTCGGAGTTCCAGATCAGGCTGCGGTCGGTCACGGCCAGATCGGCCAGCCCGTCCCACAGCCGGTGCATCTTCTCCGCGCCCTTGGCCAGGCTGTCGCTGGTGCGGAACACCGCGGCATGGGCCTGCATGGTGCGCTGCATCTCCAGCCGCAGATCGGCGACGCGGGTGCCGCCGGCGGCGTGGCGGGTGCGGTCGAGCCGGGCGAGCGCGGCCTCGCCGGCGCCGGCGGGCAGCGGCGGCTGGGCGGCGCCGGGCTTGATCGTCTCGGAGGCGCGGTGCGCGGCGGCGCGGCCGAACACCACCAGATCGAGCAGCGAATTGGTCCCCAGCCGGTTGGCGCCGTGCACGGACACGCAGGCCGCCTCGCCCACCGCCATCAGCCCGGGCACCACGGCGTCCGGGTCCTCCCGCGTCGGGCGCAGCACCTCGGTGCGCAGATTGGTGGGGATGCCGCCCATGTTGTAGTGCACCGTCGGCAGCACCGGGATCGGATCCCTGGTCACGTCCACCCCGGCGAACACCTTCGCCGTCTCGGAGATGCCGGGCAGCCGCTCGTGCAGGATCGCGGCACCCAGATGCTCCAGGTGCAGCAGGATGTGGTCCTTGTTCGGCCCGCAGCCGCGCCCGGCATTGATCTCCATGGTCATCGAGCGCGACACCACGTCGCGCGAGGCCAGATCCTTGGCGGAAGGCGCGTAGCGCTCCATGAAGCGCTCGCCCTCGCTGTTGGTCAGATAGCCGCCTTCGCCGCGGGCGCCCTCGGTGATCAGGCAGCCGGCGGGGAAGATGCCGGTGGGGTGGAACTGCACGAATTCCATGTCCTGGGCCGGCAGCCCGGCGCGCAATACCATCCCCCCGCCATCGCCGGTGCAGGTATGGGCGGAGGTGCAGGACAGATAGGCGCGCCCGTAGCCGCCGGTGGCCAGCACCACGCTCTGGGCGCGGAAGCGGTGGATGGTGCCGTCATCGAGGCACCAGGCCACCACGCCGCGGCAGGCGCCGTCCTCCATGATCAGGTCCAGCGCGAAATACTCGACGAAGAACTCCACCTCGTGCTTCAGGCTCTGCTGGTAGAGCGTGTGCAGGATGGCGTGGCCCGTGCGGTCGGCGGCGGCGCAGGCGCGCATCGCCGGGGTCTTGCCGTAGTCCTTCATGTGACCGCCGAAGGGGCGCTGGTAGATGCGTCCGTCCTCGGTGCGGCTGAACGGTACGCCGAAATGTTCCAGCTCGTGCACCGCCGGGATCGCCTCGCGGCACATGTATTCGATCGCGTCCTGATCGCCCAGCCAGTCCGATCCCTTCACGGTGTCGTACATGTGCCAGCGCCAGTCGTACTCGCCCATGTTGCCGAGTGCCGCGCCGATGCCGCCCTGGGCGGCGACGGTGTGGCTGCGGGTGGGGAATACCTTGGTGATGCAGGCGGTCTTGAGCCCGGCCGCGCCCATCCCGAGCGTGGCGCGCAGCCCGGCCCCGCCGGCGCCCACCACCACCACGTCGTAGCTGTGGTCCACCACGCTGTAGGCACGGTGCGAGGGCAGGGTGATCGCGTTCATCGTCGGTCTTTCTCGTGCGGGGTCGGCGAGCAGAGCCTGGGCCAGTGGCGGAAACGCAAATGGGGGTTAGGCCGGTTGGCGAAAGGCACGTGTGGGGCAGGCC
>DAICZL010000697.1 GCA_027311165.1 bacterium | reverse complement strand
GATCGCCGCGGCTGCCGGACCCGATGGGCTGGTGCTGACCGGCAGCGTGCGGTTCGACGCAGCGCGGCGGCCCCGCAACAGCCTGATGGCGGTGGGCGCCGGGGGCAGCCTGCTCGGCGTGTACGACAAATGGCACCTGGTGCCGTTCGGCGAATACCAGCCCGACTGGCTGCCGATTCCGATCCAGGTGGTGCCGGGCGGCGGCTTCGTCCCGGGCGCCGGGCCGGGGACGCTGCTGCTTCCCGGCCTGCCGCCGGTCGGGGTGCTGATCTGCTACGAGGCGATTTTCCCAGGCCAGATCGTGGCCCCCGGAGCGCGGCCGTCCTGGCTGGTCAATATCACCAACGACGCCTGGTTCGGCGATTCCTCCGGCCCGCGCCAGCATCTGGCGGCGGCGCGGTTGCGCGCGGTGGAGGAGGGGCTACCGCTGGCGCGGGCAGCCAATACCGGGATTTCCGCGCTGTTCGACAGCTATGGGCGCGAGCTCGGCCGGCTGGGTCTCGGGAGCCCGGGGGTGGTGGTTGTCGCGTTGCCCGGCCCGCTACCGCCCCCGCCCTTTGCGCGGTTCGGGCTGATGCTGCCGGCCCTGGCGGCGGGTCTGGCGCTGGGTCTTGCGGGGCTTGCCGCGATGGCCTCTACAACCGTACGCAGGTCTGCCCGCGCCGCGTGAGAATGGTTTCACGTTTTTGGGATTTCGGCGAGGGTTTTGCAAGATTGGTTGACTATTTCCGGTTGTGTCGTTAATCTGGCGTTAGTACCATCCGCAAAGCCCCGTTGTGGGAGCCTGACCGGGATGGGAGGGGGCGGATATGCTGGATGAAATCAAAGGGGGATCGGGGATGCAGCAGATCGACACACCGGACCGTGCGGATAAGGAAAGCCGCCCAAGTCCGATCGACGTGCATGTCGGATCCCGCATCCGTCTGCGCCGCACTCTGCTCGGCATGTCGCAGGAACGCCTGGGCGAGGCACTCGGTCTGACGTTCCAGCAGGTGCAGAAATACGAGCGTGGTGTCAACCGCGTGGGCGCGTCGCGCCTGTTCGATCTCTCGCGGGTGATGGATGTTCCGATCAGCTTCTTTTTCGACGACATGCCCGATGCGCTGTCGGTCAGCCATGGCAGCAATGTCGTGCGCCGCGCGGTCGGATTTTCTGAGTCGCAGGACAGTTTCGGCGACGACACGATGAACCGTCGCGAGACGCTGGAACTGGTCCGCGCCTATTACCGGATCACCGATCCGGCGGTGCGCAAGCGGGTGTTCGACCTGATCAAGTCGATGGGCCCCGGCGAGCCTTGATCCCGCTGCGACGGCTGGTCCGCCCCCACGCCAGCACGTCGCCGCGCACTGTGCCAGAATGGCACAGTTGTGCCGGCCGGGGTGACGATCAAAGCTGGTGACACCGGCTGGGATTGCAGTTTCCGTCGCAATCGATCAGCTGGTCCGTTTTACAACTGCAATTGTGGGTTGTCGAAAACAGGATTGCGTGCCGCACGGAGCGAATCAGCCAATGCGCGCGCGAGATCCCGTTTCTCCACCTCGCCGAGCGCCGTGGCCACTTCCTCCTCCAGACCATGCGATGCCAGGAACAATCCGGGCACGCGTCCCTGGCGTTCACGCAGGATCACATTTAGCCAGGCGGCCGGCAGCACCCGCTCGCGCCGGCGGCCATGCCGATCGGTCCGTACCACCCGCATCTCCGCCTCGGTCAGCAGCAGATACTCGGTCTCGCGCACGCCGCGGGCGTGATAGCGCAACAGCGCGATCGCCAGGATGCCCTCGCCGCCGGTGAAGCCGATGATCGGCCAGGCGCCCATCAGCCAGACCAGAGTGCTGGTCAGGCCGCCCAGCAGACCAAGCGCGATCAGCAGCGCCCGCAGGCCGCGCGCCGACAGGCTGCGATGCGGCACGATGATCGCCTCGAACCTGCCCACTCCTGCCAGATCTGTCGTCATGACCGCCATCTGGGGCCGCAGTGACCCGAGCGCATCCCCCCGCAGCATGGAACCTGTCCCAACTCCTCCGCCCCGGCGCGCGGTCCGCGACCTTGCGTCGGTGCACGGGGCGGGCGGATCTGGCGCGACTGCCTGGGGGTGGCCTTGCCGGCCGGGCCCGGCGGCGCGAAAAGCGCTCATGTCCCCGCTCCCGCCGGACCGGCCGCGCCCGGCTCATGCTCCCAGGCCGATGTCGCAGGCCGATGCCGTGCGGTTCATCACCACCCTGGCCGCGGCCAACCCGGCGCCGCGCACCGAACTCGACTATGCCGACCCGTTCACCCTGCTGGTGGCGGTGGTGCTCTCGGCGCAGGCCACCGACGCCTCGGTGAACCGCGCCACGCGCGGCCTGTTCGCCGAGGCCGCCACGCCGGCGGCGATGGTGGCGCTCGGCGAGGCGGGCGTCGCCCGGCATATCCGCTCGATCGGGCTGTGGCAGGGCAAGGCAAGAAACGTCGTGGCGCTGTCGCGGCTGCTGCTCGAGTCCCATCACGGCCAGGTGCCCGCCAGCCGCGAGGCGCTGGAGGCGCTGCCGGGTGTCGGCCGCAAGACTGCCAACGTGGTGCTGAACGTCGCCTTCGGACAGAGCACGATGGCGGTCGATACCCATGTCTTCCGTGTCGCCAACCGCACCGGCCTCGCCCCCGGCGCGACGCCGCGGGCGGTCGAGGACGCGCTGGTCCGCCGCATTCCGCCCGCGCTGTTGCGCGATGCGCATCACTGGCTGATCCTGCACGGGCGGCATCTGTGCAAGGCACGCCGGCCGGAATGCTGGCGCTGCCCGGTGCGCGAGCTCTGCCGCTACCGCGACAAGACACCGCAACCCGAGCCCGGGATCCCGCGATGACCGAGATCCGCATCGATCCGGCGACCGACATGCTGGGTCTGATCGACATACAGCCCTGTTTCATGCCGGGCGGCGAGCTGCCGGTCGCCGACGGCGATGGCGTGCTGGCGCCGATCGATGCTCTGCTGCGCCGCTTCGATCACGCCTTCGCGACCCAGGACTGGCACCCGCCGGGCCACGTATCCTTTGCCAGCAGCCATCCCGGCCGCGCCCCGTTCGACCAGATCACCCTGGCCTACGGACCCCAGACACTCTGGCCCGATCACGCGCTGCAGGGCAGCGCCGGCGCCGCCCTGCATCCGCGCCTGGACCAGACGCGCATCGAGGCGATCATCCGCAAGGGTTTCCGCCGCGACATCGACAGCTACTCGGCGTTTTTCGAGAACGACCATGCGACCCCGACCGGGCTCGATGGCTGGCTCCGCGCGAGGGGCTGCCGGCGGCTGTTCCTGGCCGGGCTCGCCGAGGATTTCTGTGTCGCCTGGTCGGCGGCCGATGCGCTGGCGCTGGGCTATCAGGTCTGCGTGATCGCCGACGCGACACGGGCGATCGCCGCCCCCCTGCCGGATGGCACCACCACGCTGGCGGCGGCGCGGGCGCGGCTGGAGGCGATGGGGGTGCGGTGGGTTTCCTCGGCGATGCTGGCGGGCGACGGGTAAGGGCGGAAGGCCGGGCCTTCGCCCCCCGGCTCTCGTCGGGGAACCCCGCTGGGGACTTGATCCCAGACCCGGATTGCCGAGGAGTACTCCGCAAGGAATGCGGGTCCAGGGACCTCAGGTCCCTGGCGGGTCGAGGGCAGAGCCCTCGCCTTGCCTCATCTTCGCCCTGTTGGGGCGCAGCAAGTCGGCCCGAGCCTGCTCATCCCGCGCGGTTCGGCGCGTCCCAGTGCCGTTCCAGATTGGCGATCAGCGCCGGGCTGAAATGGCAATAGGCCTGTTCACGGCAATACACCGCCATGTAGCGGCGGAACAGATCGAGCGGTTCCTGTCCCACCCGCAAGGCGCGGCGATTGGCCGCCGCGCTGACCATCCCCGATCCGGTGAGTTCCCCGATCACCCGCTCGATCGCCGTGTCCATGGCGGCGGCCTGCACCACCTCGTCGCAGATCAGCCGGCCTTCGGGCGTTGCGGCGTCCAGCCGGCGGCCGTGCAGGATCGCCTGGCGGGCGATGCGGTCGCCGGTGAAGCGCGGCAGGCGCAGATTGGCGGCGCCGGGAATGATCCCCTCCTTGCGCGCCGGCAGCGTCAGATAGGCATCCTCGGCCGCCAGCACGTAGTCGGTGGCCAGCAGCAGCTGGCAGCCGCCGCCGATCGCGAAGCCGTCCACCGCGGCGATCCAGGGCTTCTCGATGGTCGCGCCGCGCAGCTCGTCGGGGCTCGCGTCTTCGCGGGCCAGGCCGCGGAAGATCTTGTTCACCAGGCCCATGTCGCGCTCGATGTACCAGGCATAGCGGATACGCCCCTGATACAGATGGGTCAGATTGATGCCGGCCGAGAACAGCCGCCGGCCGGCGTATTTCGGATGCGTCACCACCCCGCCGCGCAGCACCGCGACGGCGCTGCCCGGATCGAGCAGGGCGAGATCTATCGCGCATTCGCAGGCGTCCAGCGTCGTCTCGTCCTCGGCATTGAGGAAGCGGGGATTGGTGAAGGTCACCACCGCGGCGGCCCCGCTGCGCTCCACCCGCGCCGCGCCCAGATCGACCCGGCCCTGCGCGATGAATTCCCCGAGCCGCGCAGCCGCTTCCGGGCGGGGCAGCAGCATGGCGTGGCAGAGATGCGCCCCGGCCTGCGGATCGGCCAGCACATGGGCGAGGAACAGGCCCTGGTCGATCTCCAGCCCGTCCTGGTCCTTCAGCTTCAGGTCCCGCTGGGCTTGCAGCGCGGCCTGGGTGGGCAGCAGCCCCTCGACCAGGGTGGCGGCTTGCGCCAGCAACTCCAGGATGCGCAGGAAGCGCGTGTGGCCGGTGGTTGCCTGGCTGTACAGCGCGGCGGCATGGTGTTGCAGGAAGCGCTCGCGCAGCTCCCGGCCGGCCTCCGCCAGGCAGTGCTGCGCCGCCTGCTGCGCCGGTCACCGCTGCGGCTTTGGGGGCAGCTCTGCGGCGAGCCTGTCGGTGAGGCGCCAGAACCGGCTGCAGGCGGCAGCCTCGGGCGTCCCGGCCGGCTCGGGCCAGGCCCCAACCAGTGCCGCTATGTCCGGCGCGGGCAGGCCGGCCGCTGCCAGGCTTGCCGCCGCGTCCCGCGGTGATGCCACCATGTTTCCTCTCCCAGGCGCCGCCGCGTGCGGGAGTCAACACCCGGCCGGAGCGGGGCGCAATAGGCGCCCCATCCGGACCGCTCGTCCTGGTGGGACGGCGCAGCGGATGGCAGAGCCCGGCGGGCGCGTCTTCCTGAAGCCGTACCGGCGAGATGTCCGGCCGGTCCCCCGGATCAAGCGGCGGCGGTTTGCACCTTCGCGGCCGGCGGTCTAGTGCAGGGCCGCAGTCGCCGCCAACCGGTCCGGACGCGCCGGTGCGGCGGCGGCCGTGCAGGCGATGGCCGGCCTGGTGCGCATCGCTGCACGCCCCTGCGCCGGCGGGCGGGGCCGGCCGGCGCGACATGGTGTATGGGC
>DAICZL010000673.1 GCA_027311165.1 bacterium | reverse complement strand
CCTCCGCCGTGTGCAGCGTCACGGACGATCCCCCGACGCTCTTGGTGTGCATGAACCGCGCGAGCGACCGCAACCTGGTGTTCAAGACCAACGGCGTGCTGTGCGTAAACACCCTGACCGCCGGGCACCAGGCTCTGTCGGCGGTGTTCGCCGGCCCGACCGAGGATGTGGAGACGCGCTTCGCCGCCGGATGCTGGTACGGGCTGGAGACCGGCGCCCCGGTGCTGGAGGGCGCGATCGCGAGTTTCGACTGCCGCATCGCCCAGGTGGTGGAGGTGGGCACCCACAGCGTGTTCTTCTGCGAGGTGGAAGCGATCGGCACCGGCGAGGGGCATGAAGGCCTGATCTATTTCGCCCGCGACTATCATCTGGTGGCAAGGCGGTAGCGGCCACAAAGGCAAGCCAAGGGCATCGCTCCGATCGCCCGCCCAAGGGATGCCGGGTCCAGGGAATGCCGGTCCCTGGCGGGTTTCCAGAGGGCAGAGCCCTTTGGCCGTGCCGTCCGTCACCGCCCCGCCATCCGCGCATGCAGCGCCCAGGCCGGCAGCGCCAGCAGCGAGAGCGCCGCCGCAGTGTACAGCACCGCCGCCGGGTTGCCGGTGCGGTCGCCCACGAAGCCGCAGAAAGCCGGCAGCCCCGCCCCGCCGGCATAATACAGCGTATAGAATACGCCCTGCCCCACCGCGATATGCTCGGGCCGGGTGGAGCGCGCGCCGCGGGCGATGATGACGCTGGCATGCACCGAGCCCAGCACGCCGAACAGCACCGCCCAGACCGGCGCAAGGGCCGGACCCAGGCCAGGCAGCGCCATCCCGACGATCCCGGCGGCGCAGACCAAAGTGCCGAACAGGAACACCGGCCGCTCGCCCAGGCGCGTCGCCGCGTCGCCGCCCAGCAGCATCGCCGGCACATTGCCCCAGCTGGCGATGGTCATCACCAGGGCCAGCATGGCGGGGCTGTCGCCGCGCCCGGCCATCAACGAGGGGATATAGTCGAGAAAGGTCAGATAACCGGCGTTGAAACTGGTCCAGATCACGCCGGCCAGCACCACCAGCAGCACCTCCCGCCGCCCCGGCAATCCGGGCCGCCCTCCGGACAGGCCGCGATGGACCGGACGGAAGCCGATCAGGAACAGCAGGGCGGCCAGCGCCACGACGGCGCTGCCGGCCAGGAAGCTCGCCGGCCAGCCGAAGGCGCGGGCGATCGGGGCGGCGCCCAGCTGGGCCAGGCCGATTCCGATCGGGAAGGATCCCACCACCAGCCCGATCGCCAGCATGAAGCCGCGGCCGCTGAACCGGTCGGCCAGCACCTTGGCCTGCAGCACCACCAGCGCTACCGCCCCGATGCCGCTGACCAGGCGCCCGGCGCCGATCCAGCCCGGCCCGGCCGCCAGCGCCGCGACCACGCCGCCCGCGGCCATCAGCGCAAATCCCGCCAGCAGCACGCCCCGCTCGCCGATCCGGCTGGCCAGCAGGCCGCCAGGCAGCGCCACGAACACGCCGGGCAGAAGATACACACCGATCAGCCCGCCCAGCGCCGCATAATCGAGCCCGAAGCGGGCGGAAAGCTCTGGTCCCAGGCTCGCCACGGTCTGCAGCTGAAAGCCGAAGCCGATCCGGGCGAGCACCAGGGCAGCGAGCAGGATCCACAGGCGCAAACGCTTGGCTCTCTCTGATTGGGGCCAGTCCGATGGCCCGGTCCCGCCGTCCGGAACCTCCGCCAAGGCGTGCGCCGGGTTCCGCCCGACTGGCCGCGCCCGCGCCGCGCCGCCACGGCCGGAGCGCGTCAACCCACCAGATGCCGGGCGGGTTGGCAATGCGGCGGCTCGATTCCGGTGCGCCCCCCGGTGGCGGCCGGTCCGCCGGCAGACAGCGGCCGGTTCACCCCCGGCAGGGTCCTGGCCTGCCCAACCGGCGATGGCAGCGAGGCCCCGATCCCGCCTGGCGGCCGCCCTCCACGCCCGCATCCCAGCGTCGCGCGGATTTACCTCGCATCCGTCCGCCCGAACCCTTATGTGTGCGGCGCACAAACACCCATCGGCGCACACCGTGCCGGCGGCCAGCAGTCACGTCAGGCGCACCATGGACATCCGCAACATCGCGATCATCGCGCATGTCGACCACGGCAAGACCACCCTGGTCGACAAGCTCCTGCGCCAGTCGGGCGCCTTCCGCGAGCACGAGGCAGTGGCCGAACGCGCGCTCGACCGCAACGACCTCGAGCGTGAGCGCGGCATCACCATCCTGGCCAAATGCGCCAGCGTGCTGTGGCGCCATGGCGGGCGCGAGACGCGGATCAACATCGTCGATACCCCCGGCCACGCCGATTTCGGCGGCGAGGTCGAGCGCATCCTGAACATGGTGGACGGCGCCCTGGTGCTGGTCGATGCCGCCGAAGGCGTATTGCCGCAGACCAAGTTCGTGGTCGGCAAGGCGCTCGCCCGCGGCCTGCGGCCGATCGTCGTGGTCAACAAGATCGACCGCTCCGATGCCCGCGCCGATGAGGTGCATAACGAGATCTTCGACCTGTTCGCGGCGCTGGGCGCCACCGACGAGCAGCTGGACTTCCCGATGCTGTATGCCTCCGGCCGGCAGGGCTGGGCGGATACGGCGCTGGACGGGCCGCGCAAGGATCTCACGCCGCTGTTCGAGCTGGTGGTGAGCCATGTGCCCCCGCCGGCGCTCGATGGCGAGGCGCCCTTCGCGATGGTGGCGTCGATCCTGGAATACGACAATTTCCTCGGCCGCGTGCTGACCGGCCGGGTGGAGCAGGGCCGCGCCCGGCTGAACATGCCGGTGAAGGTGCTGCGCGGCGACGGCAGCGTGGTGGAAACCGGGCGGCTGACCAAGCTGCTGTCCTTCCGCGGCCTGGATCGCGTGCCGGTGGAGGAGGCGCAGGCGGGCGACATCATCGCGGTCGCCGGCCTGTCGGAAGGCACCATCCCCGACACGATCGGCGCCCCGGAACTGACCGCCCCGCTGACCGCCATCCCGGTCGATCCGCCGACGCTCGCCATGACCTTCCGCATCAATGACGGCCCGCTGGGCGGGCGCTCCGGCAAGAAGGTCACCTCGCGCCAGATCCGCGACCGGCTGGCCCGCGAATCCGAGGGCAATGTCGCGATCAAGATCACCGAAAGCCAGGAGAGCGAGGCCTTCGAGGTCGCCGGCCGCGGCGAATTGCAGCTGGGCGTGCTGATCGAGCAGATGCGCCGCGAGGGCTTCGAGCTGACCATCGGCCGCCCCCGCGTGCTGACCCGCGCCAATCCCGACACCGGCGCCCGCGAGGAGCCGATGGAGGAAGTGCTGGTCGATGTGGACGAGCCCTATTCCGGCGTGGTGGTGGACAAGATCAGCCGCCGCAAGGGCGAATTGCGCGACATGCGGCCCTCCGGCGGGGGCAAGGTGAGGCTGACCTTCCACATGCCGAGCCGTGGCCTGATCGGCTATCACGGCGAGTTCCTGACCGATACCCGCGGCACCGGCATCATGAACCGGCTGTTCGCCGGCTATGGCCCCTGGCGCGGAGCGATCGAGGGACGGCGCAACGGCTCGCTGATCTCCAACTCCGACGGCCAGGCGATCCACTACGCGCTGTTCTATCTGCAGGACCGCGGCACCCTGTTCGTCAATCCCGGCGAGGCGGTCTATGTCGGCATGATCATCGGCGAGCACAGCCGGGATTCCGATCTGGACGTCAATCCGATCAAGGAAAAGAAGCTCACCAATGTCCGCGCCTCCGGCAAGGAGGACGCGATGCTGCTGATCCCGCCCCGGCGGATGAGCCTGGAGCAGGCGATCGCCTATATCGAGGACGACGAGCTGGTGGAAGTGACACCGGAGGCGGTGCGGCTGCGCAAACGCCACCTCGATCCGCATGCGCGCAAGCGGGCCGATCGGCGGGCGGAAGAGGACGCGGTCGCGTAGGCGGGGAGGCAAGCGAAGACCAGGGCTCCGCCCTGGACCCGCCAAGGGCCGTACGGCCCTTGGAACCCGTGTGTTGGGCCGCCCGGGGCGCTGTCGGTGTGCCATTGACTCAGAGCGGGGCCCGATCTGATAGACGGTCGGCCACTGCTCTTACTCTCTGTTTTGCCGAGCAAATTTATCCGATCAGATGAGTCCATCTGATCGGATGTTGCTCTGGATCGCCACAAAAATTTGGCAGTGTGGAGGGAAACGCCGTCTTCCATACGCGCGTTCTGGCGACGGCTTTCTGGCAACATTCATCCTGATGACGCGCCATTTTTTATGAACTATGATCACATTTGTAATCTCGACTTCTCCCAGCCGGTTTTTTTGGAGATGTAGACAACGCGCCGATCATATTGTTGGATTCAAACTGAGGCTACGACCATGGTATTACCAAGCTTGATTTTCCGAGCGAAGATAATGTGAAATTATACGTTAATTGATTGCATGTATACAGAAGAAAATTTCTGTCTTATTTGACCATATATTACAAATATCACTCGATAGCTGGATGGCTCACGGAGGGGACCGCGTTATTATTCAATGCGGTCGCATACAGATCTCCAAAAATCTCGGCTGAATTTCAAAACGAAAAATTGGCTGGGCGCCTTCCGTCGCTCCAGGCGCATAGGCGATCGCTACACGAAGAAGTCCTTCCTGCCGCAAGGCGGCATGAGCGTTACGTGATCGCGCACAGGCCTTCACTCTGGAAGCTCGGAAGGCGTGCACGGGAACCGTTGGCCTGCTTTGTGATCTCCCCCGATCCAGTCGCCCCTCAGAGTGCCGACGCGGTGCGCCTCCGTGCGACAGATTGGTTCAGGCAACGCCGATCGCCGATAGCGCCGCTGCAATGACTGACGATCAGGGTGCCGTCGCCATCCGAGGTCGACCGCCGTCTGCCCGCCTTGACCACCCCCCGGTCCGCCACCACACTGGCCTCCGGATCCGATCACCGCTCCCGTTCCGGGATGTCGGTGCATCGTCGCATAGTATCCAGAGTTCGGGGGAAACCATGCCTCAGGTAACACTGACGGTGAACGGCAAGAGCGCGACGGTCGAAGTGGAAGGCCGCACTCTGCTGGTAGAATTGCTGCGCGAAAAGCTGCACCTGACCGGCACCCATGTCGGCTGCGACACCAGCCAGTGCGGCGCCTGCGTCGTGCACGTGGACGGCCAGTCGGTGAAATCCTGCACGATGCTGGCGCTGCAGGCCGACGGCGCCACGGTCACCACCATCGAGGGCCTGGCCGCGGCCGACGGCACCCTGCATCCGATGCAGGAGATGTTCCGCGAGCACCACGCCCTGCAATGCGGCTTCTGCACGCCCGGCATGGTGATGAGCGCGATCGACATCGTGCAGAGCCATCCGCAGGGCCTCAGCGAGGCTGAGATCCGGCATCTGCTGGAAGGCAATCTCTGTCGCTGCACCGGCTACCACAACATCGTCAAGGCGATCGCCGCCGCCTGGCCGGTGATGCACGGCAAGCCTGTGCCGGTCGCGGCCGAATAGGCGCCTCCCCCTCCCCGCGTCCCACACCTCATCCAGCCTCACGGCCGCGCCCAGAAGGCGGCCAGGCAGCATCAAGGGAGAAACGCCATGGGCTTCGAAGGGATCGGCGCCTCGGTCCGCCGCAAGGAGGATTACCGCTTCCTCAGTGGCAACGGCCAGTATGTGGACGATCTGAACCGGCCGGGCCAGCTCTACGCGGTGATACGGCGTTCCGACCGGCCGCATGCGCGCATCCGGTCGATCGACACGGCCGCGGCGAAAGCGGCGCCGGGCGTGGTCGCGGTGTTCACCGGCGAGGATATCGCCGCGGCCGGCCTCGGCGGTCTGCCCTGCGGCTGGCAGCTGCACAACAAGGATGGCAGCCCGATGGCCGAGCCGCCGCATCCGGTGCTGGCAATCGGCAAGGTGCGCCATGTGGGTGACCCGATCGCGGTGGTGATCGCCGAGACCCGCCAGCAGGCCAAGGACGCGGCGGAAGCGCTGGACATCGACCTCGAAGACCTGCCTGCCGCGGCCACCCTGCGCCAGGCCGTGGCAGCGGGCGCGCCGCTCGTCCATGACGAACTGCCCAGCAACACCTGCTATGACTGGCAGATCGGCGACAAGGCGCTGGTCGATGCCGCCTTCGCCCAGGCGGCCAAGGTGGTGAAGCTCGACCTCACCAACAACCGGCTGATCCCGAACGCGATGGAGCCGCGCGCCGCGATCGGCGAGTATGACGTGTCCTCGGGCGATTTCACGCTCTATACCACCAGCCAGAATCCCCACGTGATCCGCCTGCTGATGGGCGCCTTCGTACTGCACATCCCGGAGAACAAGCTGCGCGTCGTCGCCCCCGACGTGGGCGGCGGGTTCGGCTCCAAGATCTACCATTACGCCGAAGAAGCCATCGTCACCTGGGCCGCCGGCCGCGTGCGCCGCCCGGTGAAATGGACCGCCGACCGCACCGAAAGCTTCATGTCGGACGCGCATGGCCGCGACCACGACAGCACGGTAGAGGCGGCGCTGGACGCCGAGGGCAACCTGCTGGCGCTGCGCATCGCCACGCTGTGCAACATGGGCGCCTATCTCTCCACCTTCGCCCCGGCGGTGCCCACCTATCTGTACGCGACGCTGCTCGCGGGGGTGTACAAGACCACGGCGATCTATGCCGAGGTGCATGCGGTGTTCACCAACACCGTCCCGGTCGATGCCTATCGCGGCGCCGGGCGGCCGGAGGCGACCTTCCTGCTGGAACGGCTGATGGACGTGATCGCCCACGATACCGGGCATGACCGCATCGCGCTCCGCCGGCGCAATTTCATCCCCGCCGGCGCGTTCCCCTACCAGACCCCGGTGGCGCTGCAATACG